>DATLVT010000837.1:0-15121 GCA_035577105.1 Polyangia bacterium | reverse complement strand
CGTCGGCAGCAATTACGCCACGTCTGATTGGGAGGAGGAGGGCGAGCGGGCGTACACCATCGGGCGCGCCATCGATTTCTTGGGCACGGTCCCCAATGTGCGGACGGATCGCATCTTCATGATGGGTCTCTCCATGGGCGGTGAGGTCACGACCATCACCAGCGCCCTCGATCCACGCATCGCCCTGGCGGTCGTCGCCGGCTACTCGCCGGACATGAACGTCATGGACGCCAACGGAAACCACAGGTGCTACCAGTGGCGCTATGCGGACATTCACGAGTACCTGGACGTCTCCGACTACGAATCCATGATCGCGCCGCGCCCGCTGGTGGTCGAGACCGGCCTGGCCGACAACACGTTCTCACAGCTGCCCACGCCGTTCGCGGCCGACAAGCAGGTGCTCCGGCGGGCCAGGGCGGCCTACGGCGCCGATTCGGCCAGGCTCATCCATTACCTGCACTACGATGGGCACAACTTTCACGTCGGGGATGTCAACCCCAGCAACGCCAGCCGGCCCCGCAACGTGGTGCAGGCGAGCGTCGTTGCGCCTACAGCAGCAGGCGACCAGTCCTGGCAGACCGACGGATCGACCACGTTTCGCAGCCTGTCGCTGTACGCGCTGATGGACGAGCTCCTCCCCTGATTCGTAACGAGGGACGGTTCGAAGACCACCGGCGCTCCGGGAGCCGGCGGCGCCGATGCCGCCACCAGCGGCGACGGATCGGGTGAGGCGACGACCGGCGCGGGCGGCGGTGCAGCGGGTGGTGCTGCGCCCGATGCGTCGACGGACAGCAGCAGGCTCGCCGGCGCCATCGCCGCGACGGCCACCTCGATCGACCCGGCGCGCATCGGCGCGGGACCCGTCACGGACCACAATGTCATCACGGTCAAGCGGGGCCTCCACTCGGCTGCGGCCCCGCTGACCGTTTCCGCTAGCGGGAGACGATCTCCCAGCCCGACGAGCCGGGAATGTTCCAGTCGGCCGTTCCCTTGCCAATGACGGTGGTCCCTTTCATGTACCAGTACTTGACCTCGCCCGTGACGGGATTGTGCCAGAGGACGTCGACGTCGCCGTCATGATCGAAGTCTCCGGTTCCCTTGAGCTGCCAGCCGGCGCCGGGATCTTGTGTCTCGGAGAGGGGCGCGGAGCCGTTGGGCACGTCGCCATCCATGAACCAGACCCCCACCGACCCCGAGTCGGCCTGATACCACAGGATGTCCGGCTTGCCGTCGCCGTCGAAGTCACCGGTACTCTTGATCTCCCAGCCATTGGAGCCGGGGCCGGCCGTCGCGTTCACCGGCTCGCTGCGGAGGAAGGTCGTCCCTTTCATGAACCAGATGCCCACGGTGCCGGTCTCCTGATGTTGCCAGAGCAGGTCGATGTGGCCATCGCCGTCGAAGTCGCCGGTGGCCTTGAGGTCCCACCCGTTGCTGGCCGGCATCTGGTTCGACGGGCCGGTAGAGCTCAGCACCTGGGTTCCGTTCAGCATCCACATGGACACGTCGCCGGTGTCACCTTTGTACCAGACGACGTCCGGCTGGCCATCGCCGTTGAAGTCGCCGGTCCCTTTGACCGCCCAGCCCGAGCTGGCCGGGGCACCCCACGAGAGAAGGGGACTGTCGGTGATCGTGGTGTTGTTCATGTACCACGGTCCGATCTGGCCAGTCTGGCCGTTGTACCACAGCATGTCCGTGTGCCCGTCGCGGTTGAAGTCCTTGCGGTTGCCGCCGGGAAGATTGGTCAGCAGGGCCCGGCCGATGCGCGCCGCGATCGCCTGGTGGCCGGCGGCGTTGGGATGGTACGTCCCGTCCGCCAGCCCCTCGTCGTCGCGCGACTGAGGATAGTTGACGACCCACGAGTCCGACGCGCAATAGCCGTGGGTCTGAAAGTCATTGGCCACGCCGCCGATGTGAATCCAGTTGTTTCGTGTCGAGGCGTCGGCGACGATCTGGTTCATCGGCGCCACCAGGAAATCGTGCAGCCAGCTGAGCTCGCTGGGTGTCACGTCACCGTCGACTCCCACCAGCCCCAGCGGCGTCGAGTCCACCAGGCGCCGATAAAAGAAGCCCTTGCCGTTGGCGATGTCGTGAACGGCGTCGGAGACCAGGTTGGGCAGCGTGATCTCCGGGCACAGCTGTCCGTCACTTCCGTGGGTGGGATCGTGATACTCGGTGAAGTAGACATTTCCGACGTTCAGCTGGTTCTTGATGCTGGTGTTGAGAGTGTCGAGGAACGTCGGCAGCGCCACCAGCCCGTTGGCGATGTCCCTGGTGACGATCTGGTACGTGGAACAGTCGACGTCGGGCAACGAGCAAGCGGCGGCGGCCAGGCCAAATCCCACGTCGTTCGCCCCGGCGGTGACCAGCAGGGCGTCGATCGGCCGGCATTGATCCTTGATCGGGTTCACCCAGTCCCGGTCGGGCGTCGTCGGGAGATTCGCGTCTGGGCACAGCACGCGCATGACCGCCGACAGCTGGGGGATCCACGTCTGACCGTTGGGGAGCGGCTGCTGGCCCATATAGGGATCCAGCAGTCCACCGTTTCCGGCCGGTACGCCGGGCAGGTTCACAATCGCCGCCCCCGAGCAGGCTTCGGAGATGAACGTGACCGAGCTGTGCGGATCCGAGTTCTCCAGTGCCAGCGCCGCCAGCGCGGGCCCTGACCTGGCGGATCTGTGGCAGCTTGCATTCTCCCAGACCGGTGCCCGGTGGCCGGTGGTGAAAGGATCCCACGGCACGTCCGGCACCCCTTCACCGGAGGCGACCGAATCGCCCACGGACACCACCAGGTAATTCTTGACGCTGACGTCGTGACTGACGGAGCGGGAGGTGTTGCCGTACTGGGCGGTCAGGGTGACGTGGTAAGACCCTTGAGCGGGAAAGTCATAAGGCGTGGCGCAGGTGTTGGACTGCATGGATGGCAGGCTGGGAGACGTGAAGGTCCACTGGTAAGACGCCGACGGCGTCGAGGCGCAGGCGTCCAGAATGACCCGCCAGGAGGTCGGTATGTAGCTGCCAGGGGTCGGCGGATTGCCGGGAGGGGACAGATTGACCACGCCGTCAAAGTCGGTGTCGACACCGGTCATCGGCGGCATGTTCCAATCGAAGGCCACCACCGGATTGGGCGGGCTGAGCGGAGCGCACCGACAACTTTGCAGGCCCTTGTCTCCCGTGCAGGAGTTGGGGACCAAGAAGTACCCCGCGGGGATCGTTTTTGGTGTGCAGAAGACCGTCGTCACTTCCGACTGTGCGGTTTCGACGTCCGCTCCCAAGTTGCTGCACCCGGAGTAAAAGAGGAGAGTGATCGCCCCCAAGAACAGGCGCGATCCAATCGATGTGTGTGCGTTCATGGTGCCCTCTCAATCGCTGATAACGTTTCCGCGTGTGTATGGTGATGGGTGGTCGAAGACGTTGTTGGTTGCTTCGAGATCTTGCGAATCGTGCCGTTGTTCGTGGGACCGAAATTGACCCAGTAGGCGAACGTGTCGTCAACCGCGATGGCCTGCGGGACGATCTGATGCCTCGCGATCAACTGTGCGTCCCCGCCCGCCTTGCTGACCTTGCCGACGGCGCCCTGGCCAGGCGCCGCTCCAAGCTCTGTCCAGTAGAGAGAGCCGTGGTCGACGACCAGGGACTGCGGGCCGCGGATGGGGAATCCCTGAGTCAGCGTGATCACGTCGCCAACCCCTGTCCGCGCCTTCTTCTTGATCGCACCCACGTTCCGCCCCTCCAGCCAGTAGACAAAGTCGCCGTCGATCGCGATCTTGGAAATGAACCGCGTCTTTGCGAACAAGGACGGCGGCCCCTTGTCCAGGGAAACGACATCGATCTTGCCCGCGTCGTCCGCGTTCAAGGTGAACCGTCCGATGAAGGCGGATGAGCCATCCGTCGCGAAGATGAAATCCTGTGTCTCCCTGGGACCGATGGCCTGGATGTCGCTGCCGTCCGCCTTCATTGATTTCAGCTGGACGTCGACCTTGCCGCCCTCGGCCCAGTAGATCCGACCCCTGCTGGCGATCAGGTTGAAGACCATCGTGCTGTTGGCGGCGAATCGCTGAGTGCGTCCTGTGGCTTTGCTCTGCTGGTAAAGCGAGGTCCCGCCCCAGTACACGGCCGTGTCGTCGACCGCGATGGCCTTGTTTTCGCCGCGGTCATTGTGGCTGATGCTGGTGGGCCCGCCTGACCCATCCTTGGCGATCTTCAGCACGCCGTCGTCCTCGAAGTTCGTCCAGTAGACGAACCGATCGTCGACCGCTATGAACGACGGGCCCGCCTGATGGTTGGCCAGCTCGATCCCGTCGGGTTCGCTGCGCGCCTGTTCGGCCGCCCCGGCATCGACGTCCGGAGCGTGGGGGGCCGCCGCCCCGGAGGGTGCGTTCGCCGTCGATTGAGAAGACCGTCGCTGGCGCCCGTGACAGGATGAAAGAAGACTCGCCGCCGCCGCCAGGAGCAGCGCTCTCGAGAGCATTCGAACCAGACGGAGAGAGAGAGTGGTGATCATGGTCGTGAACCCGGACGAAGGCGGGCGGCGGCCGGATCGCGCCCGCCCTGCCCACGTCCCCTGTCAGCGGTCAGAGCCCCAGGTCATACCGGACGTAGGGGACGTCCCAGGTTCCGTCCCCGTTCGAGAAGTACCAGTAGGATCCGGAGGCGGTCGTGATCACGAGATCGGTCTTGGCGGGCTGATCGGTGTCGAAGAATCCCGGAAGGTATTTCACCGCGCCCTGCGGGAGATCGCTGCGTGAATAGGGGTTGGTCCAGGTGCCGTCGCTGTTCGAGAAGTACCAGTAGGAACCGCTCGGCGTGGTGATCACCATGTCCGAGTTGCCTTGACCATCGAAGTCACCCACCGTGAACGTCGTGGTGTCCGCCGTGAGATCCGGGCGCGAGTACGCCGTCTTCCAGGTGCCCCTGCCCGTCGAGAACAGCCACGTCGATCCGTTGGAGGTCGAGATGATCACGTCGGTCCGCCCGTCGCCGTCGAAATCGCCCGTGGTGAACATGGGGTGGACGTTCGCGGAAAGGTCCGACCGCGTGTACGCCGAGGTCCACGTCCCGTCTCCGTTGGAAAAGTACCAGTAGGAACCGCTGGCGGTGGTGATGATCAGATCGGTGTACCCGTCGCCGTCAAAGTCTCCCGGGACGTAGGAGACGGCGCCCAGCGGAAGATCTCCACGGCTGTACGGCGTGCGCCACGTGCCATCTCCGTTGGAAAGGTACAGGTACGAGCCGCTGGCGGTGGTGATGACCAGGTCGGTGTACCCGTCGCCGTTGAAGTCGCCCGGTACATACGAGACGGCGCCGAGGGGAAGGTCCCCGCGCGAGTAGGGGACGGACCACGATCCGTCGCCGTTGGAGAAGTACCAGTACGAGCCGCTGGCGGTGGTGATGACCAGGTCGGTCCTGCCATCGTGATTGAAGTCTCCGGGCACGTACGTCTCGATGGGCGGGCGCGGGGCGCACGACTTGCCAATCCGCGGCGCATTGCAGCTGGCAATCCGGTTGAACGCGATCGTTCCAAAGAACGAGTCGTAGTAGAGGTCCATGTCCACCTCTGCGTTTTGATCTTTCACCAGGAACGTCTGGGCATAGCTGTTCATCTGCGAGTTCGTCACGATGGGGTTGCTCGTTATGTTCTCGGTCACCGTCGTCGTGGTGGAATCGTGCAAGATGTATTGATCGAAGATGCTGCTGGCCTTGCCGAAGTTGTCGAACGCATCCTTCTTGTTGCCCACCGCGAAGGTCACCAGGGCGGCAAAAGCCCCCACCACCAGGCTTGTATTCTTGGCGGACTGGTCCCCGTTCGACGAGGTGACCGTCTGCATGCCGTTCGTCAGGTTGGACGCCGTCGTGCTGTCATAAGCGCTGCCTTGGGTCGGTTCGATGGATGTGCCGGTCGCCAGGCAGCGACGGCCAAGATAGACATAACGCGACGGGGACAGGAACGCGCCCGATGAACATGCCTGCGGCTGGAAGGTCTGAGGAGCCGGAGAAGCCCCGGCCACCGCCGGAGCAAACGGGTCCAGGCTCCGGATCGTTTGAAGTTGCGCCGGGGTCATCTGCGCCATGAACGAAGGGCGCAAGGAGGGGCGGCTGGGGTCGATCTGACGAACAAACGCCGTTCCCAGGGTTTCCTGTGTTCCCGACGCCTGCTGCGTCGACAGGCGGAAGGTGGTCAGGCCGGCTGTATCCCAGTACAGGAAGGTCGGCTGGACGACGAAGACGAACTGGTCGCCCACGCCCGGTCCGTTCGTGGAGGAGGTGTCCCCCACCGGAATGTTGGCGTTGCAGGACGGATTGCCGGGGGACTGCGACGGCAGTCCGAATGACGTTCCGAAGGCCTGAGTGGTGGTTGAATGAAAGACCGACGTCGCCGTATCCGCCTTGACGATCGTTTGAGTGGTGTTTGACGAACCCGTGAAAATCCCGGCCGCGGCGCTGTAGTTCCACAAGGTGTTCGTCGCCTTCGAGTCCGCCTGGGTCAAGGACATCGCACTGCCGGTCGTGGCGCTGAAAGTGAGATTGCTCCAGCTGCAGTTGCCCGGCGGCTCGTAGATGATTGAAAGTGGCATGACGTCAGGCACGAGGAGCCCGGTCGGGTTGACCGCTCCTTGCATGCAGGCATCCGTCGGCGATGCCAGCCCGGGGGTCACGGCACCGCAGGAGGTGCTTGGATAGGTGATGACCTTCGGAAACTGAGAGGCGTCTGGTCTTCCGAACGCACCGGGGGAGAACTCCGCGACGATCTTGATGTCCATGAAGACGCTGGGCATGACCACCGGGATATTGAAAGACTCGGAGACCGTCTGTCCGATCGGGGCGGTGAGGGTCCGGGTCACCTCCCCAAGCTTCACGAAGGAGAGGGGATTCGAACCGGCCACCTGACCCGGTGTGCTTCCCCAGACGGTCACCACGAACGTGTGGCTCACCGGCAGGTTGGAGAGCGGGGCGCTGCCAACGTTATGCAGCGAAATATTGTAAGGACCGAAAGTGACGTTGGACGAGCCAAGAATAGCCGTCTTGTCGCCAGTCAATGTCCCTTGAGTGACGGCGGTTGCGTTCACCGGCTGGTTGTTCAGCTTTGAAAAGGGGGACATGGTGACGCTGAGAGTGCCCCCCGAACCGGGCCAGTGGTCCGTGCCCGGATTCGGCAAGGCCTGGCCGAATGCGGCCGTGGCGCAACCGAGACTGGCGGCCAGCACGATGGACGATCCCGACGTCCATCTGAACTGCCCTCGGGTACGGGTACCGGATCGACGTACTTGAAGATGCATGTCTCGTCTCCTTGGCGCGCTGAAGAGGCCTGATTCGATGACGAGACGACGTGAACGGCTGTCGCACGAATTCTTTGGCGCCTCGTGACAGATGTCACGGCTAGCCGCCTCATCGCGCGGCTGCGCCATCGTTCGACCGGCAGGGCCGAAGGGAACGCGCGACGGCTGGCGCGATACGGCAAACGCGCGCGGTCGATCGTTTTTCTGATGATTCCCCCTCCGGCCGGCCAATAGGGGCGTAGGGCTGTCACTTTTGAGCCCGGGAGGTCCGATGAACCAGCGTCGTCGCGCGATGTTCTCCGTCACGGTGGCCGAGGTGTGCTGCGCGGCCCTGGTGGCGGCGCTGGCCGGCGCCAGCGCGGGCTGTGCGGCCAGTGAAGAGGGCGGTCCGCGCACGAAGGACGGCGGCAGCGTCGACGTCGGCACGGGTGGCGCCAGCGCCGGTACGGGCGGCAGCGGCGGCAGCGGCACGGGCGGCTCCAGCATCGGCAGCGGCGGCGCCAGTCCCGACGACGGTGGCGGCTCTGGCGGTTCGATCGTGTCGCCGACCGACGCCAGCGATGCCGGCGGCACCGGGCTGGGGCCGTTCGGCATCACGTCGTGTCAGCCGAAGTTCGCGCAGGCGTGCAAGCCTCCCATCATCTTCACGAACCAGGACCCGACAGACAAGGGCAAGGTCTTCACCGACGCTGTGCCGGACGTGACCAAGGCGGAGCAAGAGATCGCCTGCACGGCCTGCTCCATCCTTTACCGGGACCCGAGCGAGATCCCCAGCGACAAGCACCCGAGCCAGATCAAGATCGTGCTCGATACCCACGGGGGCGTGGCGCAGGCCGGCGGCGACCAGATCCAGTTCGACCTCAACTACATCGCCACGTTCAAGGGCAAGAGCCCGGACATCGTCCAGCAAGAGATGCTGGGCGTGCTGCAACACGAGACGGTGCACCTTTACCAGAACTACGGCAACAGCGGCACCGGCGAGGGCGTGGCCGACCTGGTGCGCGCCCGCACCGGCTATTATCAGAAGAGCCGCTTCCGCAAAGGCGAGGGGACCTGGAAGGATGCGTACACGGCGTCCGGCAACTTCTACTCGTGGCTGACCGGACCGTGCTCGTACCACAGCACCTTCTATCCGCAGCACGACCTTGACCTGCCGTACAAGCTGAACAAGGCGCTGGCAGGCAAGAGCGGCGACGACGCGTACACCGCCGTCTCGTCGCTGCTGCAAGCGACCTTCGGCAAGGGCCCCGACGAGCTGTGGATCGTGTATCAGAACACGGCGTTCTGAAGCGACGGCCAGGGCGTCGGCTCGTCAACAGGCTTGCGTCCGCCGCCACGAAACGCGAATGTCGGGGGCGTGAAGGCAACGCTGGCGTCAAGACGCTGGGCCGATCGCTTCGTGTTCGCGGCGGCGATCCTGGGGATGGCGTGCACCGTCGTGGTGGTCGGCGCAAGAGGCGCGCGCGCCCACAGTGAGCCGGCCAGCGTCTGGCACGGGACGCTGGCCGGACGACTGCGGCTGGTGATCGAGCTGTCCGATGGGGCGGCAGCGACGCGCGCCGGCCTGCTGCGCAGCGTGGATCAAGGCACGACCTTGCCCATCGTCAACGCCCAGCTGAACGAGACGACGGCGCGCTTCCAGGTGCCGTCGATCGGAGGCGTATTTCTGGGCACCCTGAACAAGGCGGGAACGGAGATCTCCGGAACCTGGACGCAAACGGGCACGCCGCCCCAGCCGCTGACATTGCATGCCGGTCCGCTGCCCGCGGACGCGCCTTTGCCGGCGCCGACCGGACCACCACTGCCCATTCCGCTGGTCGTGCAGGTGCCCACGCCGCCGGCGGTGCTCCAGGCCGATGGCACAAGCCATCTTGTCTATGAACTGTGGCTGACAAACTTGAGCAGCCGCGCCATGGAGGTGGACGGCCTGAACGTCCTGGCCGGCGGGACGGGCAAGCCCTCGGTGCTGGCCAGCTGGACCGGAGCCGCCCTGGAGGCGCTCATCGCGCGTCCGGCAGCGCCGGATGGCAAAGCAAAAACTGCCCTGTCGCCGGGCGCGACGGCGGTTGTCTTCGTATGGGTGACAGTGGGAACCGGCCAGGAGACGCCGTCCGCCCTGGTGCATCGGTTGCGATTGAAGGTGAAAGGCGGACCGACGCTGCAGACTCTGGACACGGTGCCGACCGTCGTTGATCGTCGTCCGCCGGTGGTCCTGGGCGCGCCGCTGGAGGGAGGAGACTGGGTCGCGATGAATGGACCCAGCAATGGATCGTCGCATCGCCGCGCGCTGATTGTGATCGACGGTCGCGCCACCATCGCCCAGCGATTCGCCATCGACTGGGTCCGGGTGGGGCCGGACGGACACACGTTTTCAGGCGCGGCCAGCGACAACAAACACTACCACGCGTACGGCGCTGCCATTCATGCCGTCGCCGACGGCGTCGTCACTGAAGTGAAAGACGGCATCGGCGAAAACGTGCCCGGCGGTTCGGCCAGCGAACCGCGCACCACGCTGGAGACGATCGGCGGCAACCACGTCATCATCGATATCGGTGGCGGACGATTTGCCTTGTTCGCCCACATGCAACCGGGATCGGTGCGGGTGAAGGCCGGCGATCACGTCAAGACGGGGCAGGTGCTGGGGCTGGTGGGAAACACGGGCAACTCGAGCGAGCCGCATCTTCATTTTCACCTGACCAGCACCTCGTCGATGCTGGGCGCGGAGGGGGTGCCATACGCCTTCGACAGGTTCGAGGCGCGTGTGGACCGGGCGATGACCGGTGGCCAGGGGATCCGGCACGAGCGCGAAATACCTCTCGATGGTCAGGTCGTTCGGTTCTTCTGAGACCTCGGCGCCGGAATCCGTCAGTTCCCGATGAGGACGCTTGTCGACCCCGTCACCACGGTGCCGGACACCGCGTCGCTGTTGGGGTCCTTCGCCCCCACGACGGGATCGCCAACCCGGGCCGCGGGCGTTCCGTTTTGACCTGCGTTGATCAGGACCTGGCTACCCTGAAGCTGGATGGTGGCCCCGGCGTCGAGCCTCACCGACGAGCCGGACCTCAGATGGACGTTGACCGCATCCTCGAGCACCAGGCCGGTGGAATCGATTCTGATCTTGGAGGACGGGCCCTTGAGCTCGATGCCCGTGTCGGCCACGCGGATCGAGTAGTCACCGCTGGGACTTGAAAAGAGACCGGTGAAGGCGCCGGGAGGACCGACAGGTCCCGGCGTGCCATTCGCACCGGCGGGCCCGGTCGCTCCCGCGGGCCCGGGCGGACCGGCCGCGCCGGAAGGTCCTTGCGGCCCCACCGGTCCAACGATGTTCCAGACGATGGGAACGTCATTGGGTTGGCAGCTGCTGCGTTCGGCGCCCAGCCCGACGACGTAGATCGAGCCGTTGGAGGGCTTGAAACAGGCGTTGATCTGGTTCGAGTTCGACATCGCGGCGATTCCCGCGCCCATGGCGGAGAGGCCCGCCACTGCCACAATCACCATGACCAGCAAGACTGACTTTCTGCGAACGATGCGGCGGACCCCGATGGACATGTGCATCCCTCTCCGTATCACGTCGGGCCGCAATTTGATTCGGCTCACGGGCGACTAGCGGGCCTGCGCGACGAAGGTCTGGCTGGTGGGGGCAGTGGTCGAACGCGCGTGCCAGAGGAGCTCGAAGGTGCGGGGGCTTGTGGTGGCGACGCAAGCGACGTCGCCGGCGGCGACCTCGAGGACGTTGCGCCGGTCGACCTGGACGGGCTGCTGGCGGTCCTTCGCGGTGTTCTGGGCCGCAACGCAGTCGGCGTCGGTGCCGGTGGTGGCGGGGGCGGTGAAGAACGTCCCGCCGCGATCCATGGAGTAGAGGCGAACGGTGGCGGGGCCGGCGGCGAAGGCCTTGGCCGTCTCGCCCTTGACCAGCACCTCGCCGCGATGGTCGTTGTCCTTGGCGCTGACGAGCGCGGAGGTGAAGGTGAAAGCCGAAACGATGAACAGAGCGGAAAGCGTCGTGGTCTTCATGTCGTGTCTCCTTGACGTGACCATTCAGCAAGAGGGGTGCCAGGCCTCTGGCCGCACAGAATCAAGGGGAACGGCCGGGTGGGCGGACCCGGCGAACAATCTGTTCAACGTCGCTGAACAGGGTGTTCAGCAGGGCGGGCCTGAGCTTCCGTCGTCCCGCGCAGGGCAGGCGATGCGTCCTGATTCCCTGTCTTCAATCCCAGCCGCCGCTCTCGATCAGGCGCGGCTCGAAAGGCGTGTGCACATCGTCGATGGCGTCGGCCTTGGCGCGTTCGGCGTCCTTGTCACGCGCCGGCGCCGGAACCGCGATTGCGCCACGCAAGCGGAACAGCAGGGCCAGGAAGAAGATCGCCGCGACGAACAGGTTTGACTGCAACACGATCGCCATCGGCGACCAGGGCAGCAGTCGGGCGCCTGGAATCGACGCGCTGGCGCCGATGAAACAGATCAGCAACAACGGCAGCGTCAGCACACCCAGCGGCCGGTGCGCGCGGAAGAGCGGGAACGCCAGCGCGAAGATCGGCGCCAGCACGCCAAAGTGATGCTCCCAGGCCACCGGCGATGCCATGGTGAAGGTCAATCCGGCGATGACGAAATCGACCGCCGAGGCGGCGGTGTGTTCGCGCCGGCGCCAGAACAGCGCCGCGACGACCAGCAGCCCACTGGTCACCACCGTTCCCCAGTGAACGACGGCATTGTAGACGGGGAACCCATAGGGGTTCCATTCGGCGCTGCCAGGGCCGCCCAGCAGCCGGTTGAGGAGGCCATTGATCGACTGATTGGGGAAAAAGCCCTCGCCGCGCCGGCCGATGAACGACAGGACCGTCAGGTACTCGAGGTGGTTGCGCCACCCGAACATCAGCACCGACAGCGCGCCCACGCCCAGGAGCACCGTCAGGCAAGCGCCGACGAACCGCCATCGCCGCCGCAGCGCGCCCCAGGCCACGAACAGCAGCAGCTGCGGTTTGATCACGCAGATGAGTCCCACCGCCACACCCGCCAGGTGCTGCCGGTCGGTCAGCCAGAAGAGCACAGCCAGGGCGAAGAGCGCGTTCAGCCAGGCCTGGATCTGTCCCAGGTTGTACGCCCTCACCAGCGGCTGAAACAGCAAGGCCAGGATGGCGGTCAGGACCAGCGTCACCCGCTTGTCACCGACACTCTGCGGACCGGAGGGCTGCCCGGCCCGCAAAAGGATGGGCCCGCAAAGGGCGATGGTGAACCAGACGGCCAGGAGCGAGATCCCGTTCAGGGCGCGATAGCCACGGACGAACACCTCGGGCAGCTGCGTCACCGCCTTGATCGGCAGCAGCGACGACGGTGGGTACTGGAACTTGATCTTCTGGGTGAAGAACAGCCTGCCGTACAGCGAATCTTCCGGGTGCTGCTTCAGCTCGGCCAGCGCCCGCTGCATGGGCCCCCAGGAGTCGTGCTTGTCGTGACCGTCCAGCAGCAGAAAACGTCTCGCCTCGCCGACCGCGGTCGGCGGTTCAGCGGGCGCCGGGCCCAGCGCGCAGAGCACGTTCGCCAGCAGCACAGCGGGCAAGACAATGAAGGCCAGCACACGATTGGTGGACGAGCGCGACGCCGTTTTTCCTGATTCCACCCGGCAGCCTTTGGTGTTTCATCGGAGTGCCGGTCGCCGACTTAAGTCGCAAGTGCAAAATGTTCGGCGTGGGCCAGAGCAGATGGTCCTGCCCATTTTTTGATCGGCAGCCAGGTGGAGGGTCGACGCGTCCGCCGCCTTCGCGACCGACCGTCTTCAAGAAGCTGACTGTGGACAACGAAACAACGGAGTGTCGCCGCGGCGGCAACACTCCAGGTTCACCCAGCCGAGTTGCTATCAAGCAATTTCAGTAATTTACGACGTATCATCTTCAATAAAACGTTGGCCAGATTACTGCATTTAAGTTGCTTATGCGGTTATCCCATCGGGGTGGGAAGACGATCTGCCTGGTGATTGCCACGACAAGTCTGATGGCTTGCCAGGAGGTGGCTGACCTCAACCAGAGCAACCACGAGAGCACCGCTCTGTCAGCAGAGAACGGTCTGCCGCAGATCAACGGCCTCAATGTTTATAACGGCCTCAACTCGTACAACGGCCTGAACGTCTATAACGGCCTCAACACCTATAACGGGCTGAACTCGTACAACGGCATCTCCAACCTCAGCCTCATGGGGTCCGACTCCGGTCGCAAGACGGTCTCGTATCTGGTCAGGTGCGCGCTGCCAGCGGGCCACCAGATCACCAAGCAGGATCAGTACGGCAACTGGTACACGTTCCCGGGCGCGATCGGCGTGGGCCCCGGCTGGGAAAACGGGACCTGCGATCAGAGCTGCCAGGAGGCGGTCTCTGCCTGCGTGATGGCCCACGTCAACACCGCGGCGATGCACATCCCCATCTGGCTGGATTCGCCCGCCGCCGCCATCGGCTGGGGCCGCAACTCCAGCTACCCGAACCAGGAAGGCACCTTCTTCGGCAACATCTTCCTGCCGTCGTCCAGCGGAACGATCAACGCCTTCTATTGCAACGGCCCCGGCTTCGCGACGTCGGTGGTCCCCGGCCGTCTAGGCGTCTATCAGCAGGGCGCGCCTTACCGCAACCCCTTCGGCGACAACGCCCAGTGCGCCAGCAACTGCGTGGCCGCCGACAGCCCCAACACCGGCGACGGATACAAGTCCTGCATGGGCTACTCGAACCCGGTCACGGTCTGGCGCCAGCCGGCGGCGACGTTCAGTCCATCCGCGACGTACAAGATCTGCAAGCCTGGTGACGGCCAGTGTCTGGACGGCGCGACCGGCGGGCTGAGCAGCGAGTGGTACCGCGATCCCAACCTTGGTTACATGGTCGGCCTGTTCGCCGACGACACCGTGAACTTCACCGACATGGCGGCGACGGGCACGGCGCGCGTCGGCCGCTACAATGATTTTTCGGTGCGCTTTTCCGGCCAGGTCTTCGCCGACGCCAGCCAGACGTACACCTTCTACACGATGAGCGACGACGGCGTGCGCCTGTGGGTCAACGGCGCGCTGCTGGTCGACAACTGGACCTATCACGGCCCGACGGAGAACGCCGGGGCGATCTACCTGGCCGGCGGCCAGTGGTACGACATCAAGATGGAGTACATGCAGGGTGGCAGCGGCGGCATCGCCCAGCTCAGCTGGTCGGCCCCTACCATCGGCAAGGCCATCGTCCCGTCGCAGAAGCTGCGCCCGGCGGCGGCCGCCAACCCGGCGGGCCTGACGACGGAGTGGTTCGGCGACCGCACCCTGTCGGCGCTCAAGACCAGCTTTGTTGACTCGACCGTCGACATGCCCGACGTCACTCAGTACTCGCTGGGGCGCCTGGGCACGGCGAACGATTTCTCGGTGCGCTTCTCCGGTCAGGTGCTGGCGGATTACAGCCAGACGTACACCTTCTACACGCGCAGCGACGACGGCGTGCGCCTGTGGGTCAACAACACGTTGCTCATCGACAACTGGACCGGTCATTCCGCCACCGACAACCAGGCCTCCATCAACCTCAGCAGCGGGCAGTGGTACGACATCAAGATGGAGTACATGCAGATGAGCGCCGGGGCCACCATCCAGCTGAGCTGGTCGGCGCCCAGCGTCCCGCGGGCCATCATCCCCGCGTACAAGCTGCGCCCCTACGCCAGCAACGGCCTCAGCGGCCAGTGGTACGGCGACACCAACCTGGGCGCCCTGCGAGGCACCTTCGTCGACCCGACCGTCGACTTCGCCGACACCACCGGCGTGGGGGCCGCGCGCGCCGGGAGCGGGTCTGCCTTCACCGTGCGCTGGACAGGGCAGGTCCTGGCGGACACCAACGACTC
>DATLVT010000836.1:0-2262 GCA_035577105.1 Polyangia bacterium | reverse complement strand
TGGAACGGGAAAGTGCGCCACGAGGCGCTATTCGATCGTGTGGAGGTGGGAGACCTTCACCCGCCGGTTGTCGTAGCAGCGGGCGTGAAGTGGGGAGCAGCCTGACCGTGGGAACGCGCGGGAGGGTGGAAAGCAGCTCCGACGATGCCGGGATGGGTCGGTACTGCCAGACGGCTCAGGTCCGGCTAACGAGACGTTGAGGTGTACGTGAGGAACCAGCGTTGTAAAGCTCCTTAATTCCAGTACCGGCTCCAAATCTGGCGGATCTGGGCCGGGTCGCGGTGAACCGTTCGGGCTCTTGCCGTTCGATCGGTCGCCTCGTCGGTGTTTTTCCCGTCGGCGGGGTGGGTGCGGGGAATTGTCTACGGCAGTACCCGCGCCGATGCCGCAGGGGCAAAGCTGGGCGCCTACTTCGTCAAGCGATCGGTAGTGAACGTGGGAACCGTCTGATGCGGACCCGCTTACCCGCGGCCAGCGGGTGGGAGACGGGAGGACGCGTTGCCTGGTCGAGGCATTGGACGGGGCGGAGTCCGCGTAGTAGTCGGAGGGCGGGAAAGCCGTCTACATGGCGAAGGCGGACAGCAGACTCGCAGCGAGGTGACTGTCATGCCGGGAGAGTCGTCGGTGAATACCGGCGCATCGTGGCCGACGCTGGAACAGGCGTGGCGACGGGTACTGGATATTCAGACCAAGCTGCATCGATGGGCAGGCGAGGACCGTTCTCGCCGGTTTGATGATCTGTTCAACCTTGTGATGGATCCCGCGTTCCTTGTGGTGGCGTGGGATCGGGTCCGCAGCAATGTCGGCGGGCGCACGGCGGGAGTGGACGGCATGACCGCCCATCACGTCGACGCGCTTGTCGGAGCGGAACCCTTCTTGCGCGCGATCCGGGACTCGGTTCGGTCGGGTGAGTTCCAGCCGTTGCCCGTGCGGCAGCGGCTGATCCCCAAACCCGGCCGGCGGGGAGCCCGGCGGCTGGGCATCCCGACCGTCGCGGACCGGGTCGTGCAGGCGGCACTCAAGCAGGTGCTGGAACCGATCTTCGAAACGGACTTCAGTCCGTACTCGTTCGGGTTCCGGCCGGGCCGACGTGCTCAGGACGCGATCGCCGACATTCACCTGTTCACCAGCCAGTCCTATGAATGGATCCTGGAAGGTGATATCGAGGCCTGCTTCGACTCGATCGACCACAACGCCCTGATGGGCAGAGTGCGCCGACGGATCGGAGACAAACGTGTCCTGGCACTGGTGAAGGCGTTTCTGAAAGCGGGGATCTTCTCGGAGACCACCGGACGGCAGGATACGCACACCGGTACGCCGCAAGGAGGCATCCTCTCGCCGCTGTTGTCCAACATCGCCTTGTCCGTCCTGGACGACTTCGCCTGGGACGCCTGGCAAGGCACGATGTCGACGCCGTATATCCGCACGAAACGCCGACGAGTCGGCCAGCCGAACTGGCGGCTCGTGCGCTACGCCGACGACTTCGTGATCCTCGTGCACGGCAACCGGCAAGACGCCGAACAGCTCCGTCACGAGGTCGCCGCCGTCTTGTCCGCGATGGGCTTGCGCCTGTCACCGGAAAAGACGTCGTTGGTCAATATCGACGAAGGCTTTGATTTTCTGGGGTTCCGCATCCAGCGGCACCGCAAACAAGGCACGAGGAAGAGCTACGTGTATACCTATCCGTCCCGCAAAGCGATCGCCGCGATCAAGGACAAGGTACGCGGGCTCACGCACAGCACAGCCCAAGCCGACCTGACAGCCCTGCTGGAACGCGTCAACGGCGTACTCCGCGGCTGGGCCAACTACTTCAAGCACGGCGTGTCAAAGCGCACGTTCAGTTACCTCGGCGCGTTCACCTGGCGCCGGGTAGCAAACTGGCTGCGCAAACGACACAAAGGCCTGACGTGGGCAACCCTGCGCCGTCGCTTCATGGGCGGCGGCTGGCGAATCACCGACGGACAGCTCACCCTGTTCAACCCGGCAACGACCGCGGTCACCCGCTACCGTCGCCGACACGTGATACCCAGCCCCTGGACCCCCCGCACGCGACGCCTCGCCCCAGCGACATGAGCCTGTGGAGAGCCGGATGCTCGGAGACGGGCACGTCCGGTTCGGGCGGGCGGCCCGGGGAAACGGACCGGCAGCAATGCCAGCACCGCGCCCCGGGCCGACCCCAGTGGGGTCGCCTTGCCCGCCGGGATGTCGAGATCCATCACGAACCGGAATCGTGGACTGTTGAGGCGCGGCAGGGCGGTCCGG
>DATLVT010000835.1:0-5030 GCA_035577105.1 Polyangia bacterium | reverse complement strand
GACCTGGACCGGCACAGCGGCCTGCTGTCCCCGCACGCGGCCGAGCCGTTCGTGACCTTGCCGCCGGCCACCGGTCCTCGCCACATTGCCTTTCACCCGAACCAGAGGTTTCTCTACACGAACAACGAACTGTCCACGTCCGCCAGCGTCTTCGCGCGCAATCCGCACACCGGCGAACTGACGCAGCCCGAGCTGCAGCAGATCAGCACGATCCCCCTGCCTTTTGCCGGCAGGAACGACAACGGCGAGATCCAGATCAGCCGGGACGGCCGCTTTGTCTACGTCTCCAATCGCGGCCACGACAGCATCACCACCTTCTCCGTGAACGGGCACACCGGCCTGCTGACCATGATCGACAACGTGCCCAGCGGCGGCCACGAACCGCGCGATTTCAAGATCGACCCCAGCGGCAAGTTCCTGCTGGTGGCCCATCACATCTCCGATGACATCGCGATCTTCCGGATCAATCAGGGCACCGGCAAGGTCAGGCAGGTAGGCGCCACCATCAAGCTGTCAAAGCCGGTGAACTTCGCCTTCGTGTCGGGGCACGACGACTAGAAGGCGGCGGCGAATCTGCCCTGATCGGGTACCCTGGCGGTCATGGCCTGGATCAAAGTTCCCCCGGAGAATCATCCGGTCTTTCTCGCGGCGCTGCCGGATGATCCGCGCGTCGAGACCATGAAGATGTTTGGCGGTGTCGCCGCCAAGGTCAACGGCCACATCTTCGCCGGTCTCTTCGGGCGGTCAGCCATGATCTGGCTGCCCGAAGCGGAACGAGCCGCCGCGCTGGCCCTGGACGGAGCGTCGCCCTTCGATCCGATGGGCGACGGGCGGGCGCGCAGCGACAAGATCATGCTGCCGGAGCGTTTCATGACGGATCCCCCGGAGCTGCGTCGCTGGATCGCGCGGGCTTTCAAGGGGACGGCGGCGCTGCCACCGAAGGCAGCCAAGACAACGAAGCCAGCCAAGCCAGCCAAGCCAGCCAAGTCAGCGAGGGCGAAACCGGTGCCCGCGGCCAAGCGCCCGCAGGGGGAATCGGCGAGCCAGCGGCCGCGCAAAGGAAGCGATCGTCGGCGATGAGCGATCGGAAAAGACATCCCCTGCCCACGTCGCGCCGACACGGGAAAGGTCCGCCGGCTGCCAGGGGAGCTGGGCCGCCTTGATATCCCCCCGCGGTTGACGAAACCGGCGTTTTCGGCGAATTTGGTTCGACCGGTTGGAACGGGGCTCCGTCGCCACCTAAAAGCGCAGCGATTCCGGTGCTGCGCGAAGCTTTCTGCCTCTTCAACCCCTTATCCTACGCAGGGTCGAGTCAGTGTCGCCCGAGTTCGCGTCGCCAAAGGAGTGTCATGGTGAATAAGGCTCGTATTTCTCGTCGGAAGTTGTTGCAGGCGGCCGGGCTGGCCGCCGCCGCGCCGGCGATGATGGGCCACCGTCGACTGGCGAGCGCGGCGACCACCGGTTCGCCGCTGCGGTTGATCTGCTGGCCGCTGATGAACGGGGCCGAATCGAACTACTTTTACCCCAACAGCCCGGACGCCTCGACCCTGAGCACCATCACCGAGCCGCTGCGCAAGTACGCCAGCCTGGTGACGTTCATCAAGGGGCTGAACGTGGCGGGGGCCGTGAATCATTACGCCGTCCGCGCCACGTACTCGGGCGGCAGCGTCTCCAGCTACACCTCGCCCGACCCCACCTTCAAATCGATCGATCAGCTGCTGGCCGACAGCATCGCCGCCGCCGCGGCCCCCACGCCGGTCAAGTCGGTGCACCTGGGCGTCATCCCGGCCGACGACATCGGTTCCTACCACCGTGGCCAGAACATCTTCTTCTACGCGCCCCAGCCGGTCGACTATGAAGCCAACCCGGTGACCGCCTACGACAAGCTCTTCGGCGGGGGCGCCACCACCATGCCCAAGCCGATGGGCGCTGATTTCACGGCGGACGCGCTGGACATCGCCGACGCCGAGATGAACGACCTTGGCCCGCGCCTGGTCGGGGCGCCCAGCGAGATCAACAAGCTGGGTTTGCATCGCGACGCGCTGAAGACCGTGCGGGCCGCGCTGGCCATGCCGACGATGCAGCCCATGGTCACCACCGGGCCGCTCCCGTCGGTCGAGAAGCTGCGCCCGTCGTTGCAGGGCAAGCCCAGCGACGCCTACAAATCAGCCTATTTCTCCGACATGTTCGACGCCCAGCTGGACATCATGGCGCGCGTCCTGACCACCGGCATGAGCCGGGTGGTGACCCTGCAGGCCGGCAGCGCCGACAACGACATGATCGTTCCGGTCGGGCGCGGCTATCCCCATCACGTCACGTCGCACGGCGATCAGGCGACGTTCTCGATGGTGCAGAACTATTACTTCACCAAGATGGCGCGCCTGCTGGCGTCGCTGGACGTCCCCGATCCGCTGGCGCCCGGGTCGACTGTCCTGGACAACACCCTGATCGTCATGATCGCCGAGTGCTTGCCGGTCTCGCATTCCAGCGACGCCGTTCCCGCGCTGCTGGTGGGCAAGCTGGGTGGCAAGATCAACACCGGGCGGGTCATCAGCGCCACCGGCGCCACCAACAAGACATTGATGGCGACCGTGCTGCAGGCGTTCGGCGTGCCGCCGGTACAGTTCGGCACCACCACCATCGCCCCGGTGCTGGCATGAGGCGCCTTCTTGGTCTGAGCGTGACGACGCTGGCGCTGGTCGCCGCCGGGACGACCGGCTGCATCGGCCAGATCGGCGGCAGCGGCGGGCAGTCGGGGCCTGATCAGATCGGCATGGGCACCGGCGGCACCGGCGTGAAGCCCGGTGTGGGCGGCAACAACATGAATCCTCCGGGGCCGCCGTCGGCGCAGATCGTCTGCCCGACGTCAGCCACGGAGACCGTCGGGGCCCGCGCGCTGCGCCGTCTGACCAACGCCGAGCTGGAGACGACCATCCGCGCGGCGTTCAACCTGGACGCCAAGCACTGGGTGGGCGTCACGCTGCCACCGGACACCGGATCGCTGGACGGGTTCACCAACAACGTCGATCAGCTGACCGTCGGTAACGATTATGCCAGCGGAGCGCTGGACGGCGGCAAGGCGGTTGCGGCGGCGGTGTCGGCCGATCCGACGCTGACGCAGCTCTTGCCGTGTGCCACAAAAGGCGACGCCGCTTGCGCTGACACGTTCATCAACACCTTCGGCGCCAAGCTGTACCGGCGGCCGCTGACGCCGGCGGAGGTGGCGCGCTATCAGGCGCTTTACACCAAGGTGACCAAGCAGGGCGACTTCCATTCGTTCGTCTACTGGGCGACGACGGCCATGCTGCAGTCACCGAACGTCATCTATCGCAGCGAGCTGGGCGAATCCGACGGCAGCGGCCGGTTCAAGCTGACGCCGTACGAGGTGGCCAGCCAGCTGGCGTATGCCTTCACCGGTGGTCCGCCCTCGGCGACCTTGCTGCAGCAGGCGGCGGCGAACCAGCTGGGCAGCGCCGATCAACTGGAAGCGGCGGCGCGCGCGCTGGCCTTCAACGGCACGACACCCAGGCCGGAATTTCGCGAGGTGATGCTGCACTTCTTCGACCAGTGGCTGCAGACCAGCGGCCTGTCGAACCTGAAAAAAGACGCCACGCTGTTCCCTGATTTTGGCAGCCCGGTTCAAGACTCCATGGCCGAGGAGACGCGGCGGTTCCTGTCGGCCGCCGTCTTCGACGAGCATGGCACCGTCGCCAGCATCCTGACGGCGCCCTACACGTTCGTCGATCCCACGCTGGCCAAGTACTACGGTTTCGGTACGGCCGCCGGGACGGACTTTGGTCGCGCCACCCGCCCCGCGGACTGGGGCGTGGGCGTCCTGGCCCAGGGATCGATCTTGTCGGTTCAGGCCAACGGCCTGTCGACCTCGCCGACCCGCCGCGGCCACCTGATTCGCACGCGTCTTCTGTGCGGCGTGGTGCCGCCGCCGCCGCCCGTCGTGGGACCGATCCCGGCCCCGACGGAAGCCAACACCACACGCGAGCGGTACGAGTCGCTGCACAGCAGCAACCCGTCGTGCAAGTCTTGCCACGCGACCATGGATCCCATCGGCTTCGCGCTGGAACACCTGGACGGGGCCGGACGCTTCAGGGCGATGGAAGGCAAGTTCCCCATCGACGACAGCGGCACGGTCAGCGACACCAGCGCCGGCGTGCTGCAGGTCAAGGGGGCGACCGATCTGGCCAACGCCCTGTCGCGCCTGGCCGAGGTCAACGACTGCGTCTCGGCCTTCGCCGCCGGCTATGCCTTTGGCGTCGCTCACGAAAGCGCGTCCTGCCTGGCCAGCAAGGCCAGCGCCGATCTGCGCGGCGGGATGAGCCTGGTCGACTTCTACATTCGCCTGGCGCGGTCAGAGCACTTCCGCACACGCCAGTAGACGTCGGCGGCGACGGTGGCGGCGCCGCCGCAGTTGCTCCGTCATCTGCTCGTCACCTGTCCGTCACTTGTCGAACTTCGCCTGCGGCGGCTGGTACAGCAGCAGCCCGGCGAAGAGGCAGGCCAGGTCGGCGCGGGCGTCGGCGTCCAGGGACTTGTTCAGCCAGACGCGTCCTTTGCCGGCCACCTCGACGGCGCTGACCGAGTCGCCGGCGCGCACCTCGTACCCCAGCGGCGCCGAGCGCGCGCTTCCCCCCTCGTCGGTGTAGATCCCATCGACGGTATAGCTGGCGTTGCGCGCGCTCAGCGTGCCGCGATAGCGCGAGGTGGTGTCGGCGCTCAGCGACAGGGTGGACGAGGCCGGCCCCCCGCATTCGCACAGCACGCTGACGTTCTGCTTGCCGAAGCTTCCGCCCAGAAACGCCGCGGATTTTTCGTTCAGCTTGCTGGCGCACTTTCCCGTGTACTGGCCGCCGGCCGCCTTGAGGCCGAAGGTGTAACCACCGGTGGTGCTGCCCGAGGAGAAGCCGGCGATCGACGCGCCGCTGGAGCTGTTCCATTTCCGGCTGACGTCGACGACCTGATAGGTACCCATCTTGAAGGATTCATCGGCCAGCGCCCCCGTCATGGCGCTGCGA
>DATLVT010000834.1:0-4340 GCA_035577105.1 Polyangia bacterium | reverse complement strand
CGTCCAGGTGGTGCCGTTGCCCACGCAGGAGACCGCGCCGTCGCTTGACGTCTGCATCGTGCAGTGGCCGCTGGTCTCGCACCGGCCGTCCGAGGAGGCAAACGCATTGACGTAAGGAACGCTGCCCTGGTTGGCGCCCAGCCGACCCGGCACGGTGTTCTTGTCGAAGTCAGGCCCGTTGCAATAGAACGCCGGCAGCTTGCCGCTGCTGTCGGGCGCAAAGATGTTGCCGAAGAAGGTTCCTTCGCGACTGGGGTAGTGCGCGTCGCGGCCCCACCCGATCGCCGTCGACGGCGAGTCCAGCCACAGCGGAATGTGCACGCCGGTGGTGTTGATGTGGGCCATCATGCAGGCCGAGACCGCTTCCTGGCAGGTCTTGTCGCAAGCGCCCGTCTCCCAGCCTGCCCCCACGCCGATGGCGCCCTGGAACGTGTACCAGTTGCCGTTCTGATCTTGCTTGGTGATCTGGTGGCCGGCGGGCAGCGCGCAGCGGACCAGGTACGAGATCGTCGTGCGCCCTTCGTCCGTGGTGATTAGTCCGTTGTACGAATTGAGGCCGTTATAGCTGTTGAGTCCGTTGTACGAGTTCAATCCGTTGAACGAGTTGAGGCCGTTGTAGCTGTTGAGTCCGTTGATGCTCTTGAGGCCGTTCGCCGTCGCCGTCGCAGCGCCGCTGGTCTGAGTGACGCCGTCTTCGGCAGCATCGTTCGGGGTGCAGGCAACGCCAGCCAGCAGACCCATCGCCGCCCACGGACGCAGAAAACGAAAAGGCATGAAGCAACCAAAAGCATGTAATGTGCCACACGTTTATTAATGTCTACATACCAGGTAAATCGATTGTTTCAGTGACTTGTGGGGCCTCCGCCCAGGCCGATGGCGTGGACGCGCAGGCTACAGAGTGTTGTCTCGGCGGCTACAGGTCGGCCGCCGCTGAGCGGAATATTCTGGGCCGTTCCCGTTCAGGCAACGAGTACCCGGATGACCTTCGTCGACGACTCGTTGAGCGCCACGCGACCACCGTCCGTCCGGCCGGTCGCGCTGCCGAGGCGAATGACCGGGTTTGCGTCACCGGCCGACTGGCGTGACGAGATCATCTACTTTCTCCTGCCCGATCGCTTCAGCGACGGGCGAGAGAGCACGCGGCCGCTCCTCGACGTCAAAAACCTGCCGGCCGCGCGGCCAGCAGGCTTTCGCTTCGACCAGTGGGCGCAGTCCGGCAGCGACCGCTTCCAGGGGGGAACCATCGCCGGCATAACAAGCAAGCTCGGCTACATCGCCGATCTGGGCGCCACCACCCTGTGGATCGGGCCCGTCTTCAAGCAGCGCGCGCAGCGAAACGACTACCACGGCTACGCCATCCAGGACTTTCTCCAGGTCGAGCCGCGCCTGGGCAGCCGCCAGGATCTCGTCGCGCTGGTGACGGCGGCCCATCAGCGCAACCTGCGGGTGATCCTGGACATCGTCTTCAACCACACCGGCAACAACTGGATCTACGCGGATGGGCAAGACCAGCCGTCCTACCGGCCATTTCCGGGGTTTTACGCCAAGGGCCCGTGGCGCGACGGCGACGACCAGCCGGTCGCGACGATCGGCGCCGACGACGACGGCGTCTGGCCGACAGAGCTGCAAGGCGACGACTGTTACACGCGCGCTGGTGAGGGGAACCTGGGCGCCGGATCAATCGACGATCCTCACGCCGAGTTTCGCCGCACCGACTTCGTGGGCGATCGGGACATCAACTTCGACGGGACGGCGGCTCTCGCCGATGTCGCGCGTTGCTACAAGTACTGGATCGCCCTCACCGACTGCGACGGCCTGCGCATCGACACCCTCAAGCACGTGGATCAGGAGACGGGGCGAAACTTCTGCGGCACCATCCGCGAGTTCGCCGCCAACCAGGGCAAGAAGAACTTCTTCCTGGTGGGCGAGGTGGCGGGCGCCGACAGCGACGCTGATCGGTACCTGCAGGTGCTGGGGACAAACCTCAGCGCCACCCTGGATATAGGCGAGGTCCGGCCGGCGCTGACCGCGGTCGCCAAGGGGCTGGCCCCACCCGACGCCTATTTTCGGATCGCCGCCGCCTGGGACGAAGACCTCGGGTCGCACCGGGACGCCGGCCTCCACCGCGTCTCGATTCTCGATGACCACGACCACGTCAGCGGGCACAAGGTTCGCTTCTCCGCAGATGGGCAACCGGCCGACCATCAGGTCGTCGCCGGCGTCGCCTTGCAGCTGTTCGGCGTGGGGATCCCGTGCATCTACTACGGGACCGAGCAAGCCTTCGCCGGGCCGGAGAAGCGCCTGCGCGATCAGTTCCTGTCCGACTGGGACGTGGGCAACCCGCCGCCCGACAAGTACCTGCGCGAGGCGATGTTCGGTCCCGAACGTCCGCTGGCCGCCGGCCATGCGGGAATGAACCCGGCGCCGGGGAACAGGGACGCCACGCTGCCCGGGTTCGGTCCCTTCGGGACCTCGGGCGCCCATTGCTTCAATTCAGCGTCGGCGGCATTCGTCCGCATCGCCGCGCTGATCAAGGCCCGGCAGGCCTACCCGGTGCTGCGCTACGGCCGCCAGTATCAGCGCCCCCTCTCGAACTTTGGCGCGCCGTTCGCCTTGCCGGCGGCCGGCGAGCTGATCGCATGGTCCCGCATCCTCGACGACGAGGAGGTCCTCTGCATCGTCAACGGCAACGGCTCGACCGCGCGCGGCGGTGATGTCGTCGTCGATGCGGCCCTGAACGCCGCCACCGCTGCCGGCCAGCCCTGGGGCGCGGGCGGCGTGCCCGCCTTCACGGTGATCGCCAACTCGGCGCAGGCGGCGACCGTCGGCTACGGTGGCGCGCACCCCGTCGGCCAGCGTCTGACCGTCAACCTGCGTGACGGCATCGCCTTCATCAGCGTGCGCGATGTCCAGCCCAGCGAGGTCCTCCTGCTGGTCAACCGGTGAGCCTCCTCAATGGGCGCGAGAAAACGGATCGACGATTTCGTCATTGAGGCCCGGCTGGCGGGGCGCGGGGGCCAGCGGGCTTGTCTTGACCGGTGCCTCGCCAACCGCGGGCCGTTCCGTCGCGCTGGCCGCCGGCACGTCGGCGGTCATATCGGTTTGAACCCGCCCGCGCTGGCGACTCCTGTGCAGCTTCCGGGTCTGTCGCGGCGAGCGAACGTCGCGCTGCTCTGCAAAGGGATTGTCGGTGACCAAACCCAGGACCGAGGCCCGCGAGCTGGACGTCGGCGTCGGCGCTGTAGCAGGCGGTGGAGGGGGAGCGCCGGTCGACGCGGGAGCGGCGGGCGACGCCGTCACAGGCGCCGACGCCGCGAGGGGCGACGGCCGTTGAACGGCGGGTGGTGGCCCAGCGGCAGAAACGGTGACGCGTCGGACCGAGACAAAGATCGCAAACACGGCCGCCGCCACCAGCAGCAGCGCGCCCCCCAATTTGACCGCGCCCCGCAGCGGCGCAGCGCCAGGCCTGACCTCGGGGGACGCCGGACGATCGGCGGTCGACAACCGGCGCGAAAGCTCATCGACGGACCTGAATCTTTCGGCCGGATCCCTGGCCAGGCATTTCATGACAACGGAATCCCAGACGGCCCCGATCTCCGGCACGATGCTGCTGGGAAGCGCAGGCGCGCTTCCCAGGCGCATCAAGGCAGAGGACAGCGGCGTATCGCCCCGGAAAGGCAAGTTGCCCGTCAGCGCCTCGTAGATCACGACACCCAGCGAATAGATGTCGGTCTCCGTAGTGGCAGCGCCGCCGGCGATCTGCTCCGGCGCGATGTAGGCCAGCGTCCCCAGCACCGTGTTGGGCGTGGACAGCGCGCTGCCCACCCAGTCCGCGGAGCGGATGCGGGCCAGGCCAAAGTCCATGATCACCGCCCGCTCGCCGTCGGGCGCCCGGACCAGCATGATGTTGTCGCTCTTCAGATCACGGTGGATGACGCCCGCGCGGTGGGCGGCCGCCAATCCGTGGAGCAGCTGGCCCACGATGACGCTCGCCTGTTCCGGGGTGAGGCGACCGCTGCGCTTGAGACGCTGCCGCAGCGTCTCACCGTCCAGCAACTCCATGGTGATGAAGACCAGCGGCCCCCCGGCGCCGTTCGTGCCCTGGTTGCCGTCACTGTGGATGCCCAGGTCGAAGAGACGGCACACGTTGTCGTGAGTCACCCGGCGCGCGATCTGGACCTCGTTCTTGAGGCGCGCTGTGGCGGCCGTGTCGTCGGAGATCAGCATCGA
Organism: Polyangia bacterium; assembly: GCA_035577105.1. GTDB lineage: Bacteria > Myxococcota_A > Polyangia > Fen-1088 > Fen-1088 > DATKEU01. Next base: position 110 of record DATLVT010000834.1, on the reverse strand, counting down.
CAACGTCTTCAGCGCCACCCGCAGGTCGAGGAGGGTGTCCCGGGCCTCGTAGACTTCGCCCATTCCGCCGCGGGCCAGGAATCGCTCAATCCGATATCGCCCGCCGATCG
>DATLVT010000833.1:0-3930 GCA_035577105.1 Polyangia bacterium | reverse complement strand
GTGAACAAGACGTCAGCGGTCGTTCAGCCCCCGTCAATCGCGTCCACCGTGATCTCGCGCAGCGGTCCCTTCAGCGCCGTGTAGAGGTTGACGAGAGCGGGGACCTTCATCAGGGTCCAGGGGTGCAGCGGCCCGTAGCCGTTCTTGGTGAAGACAAAGTCGTCGGCGAGATAGACAGCGGCGTGCACGGGCGTGTTGTGGCCATCCACGAGCACGATCAGGTCACCCAGCTTTGGCGCCGCGCCCGTCGGGCGGTACCTAGTTCGAAGCGTTTCGGCCACGTACGCTGGATCGTCGACGCGGCCGCTGGGCCGGTCGGCGAAGAAGTTCAGAGAGGTCCAGAAGCAGTCGGAATGCGCCTCGATCGGATCGCCGGCGGCCGGATACCGGTTCAACAGGCCGCGGGGCAGCGGGGGCAGCAGCGCGGCCACGTTGACGGTGGAGCCGCCCTTGACGCGCGTGACCGCCTCCAGCAAAGGGCGCATCGCGCCGACCTGGCCGCCCGCTCCCCAGTACCGCGCGATGCCGTCGATATCGGCGGAGCTGTCGATCCTCAACCGGGCCAGGTAGCTCTCCGTGGTCAACACGAAGGTGGCGAATCGCATCCGCTCGTGCTCGTCGGGGATCAGGACAAGCTGGGTGGAGAGATCGGCGAACGCCAGCCAGGGGCCCGGACCATAAAGAAGGGCGCGGAACGTCGCGACGGTCGATTCAGAAAGCCCGCTGGATCCCAGCGCGTCCACCAGCGTCGGCGAGATCGGGATGGGATCCCGCTGGTGGGGGTTCTCGTCCGACTGTGCCAGGACGCTGTAGATCGTTCGGCGTGCGTGGGACGGCATGGCCACGACGAATTCGAGCGGCGGGCTGAGGAACGTGCCCTTCGCGACGCTCTCCCAGACGCCTTGCTTTCGAACCTGGTCCACTTCTTCGGTGGCGATCTCGGCTTCCATCAACAGTTGCACCACCTGCGACTGGGATCGGCCCGGGAAGAACCAGCGCGGTTTTTCCGGTTGCAGCTTCGGGATCAGCGCGGCGGGGGGCTCTATGTCGATGCGGGTGTATTCCAGCCTGCCCCAGGGGCCGGCGGCGCTGACCAGGGTCGGCGTCTTCGGGACACCGTCTGCGCTGGTCGCGGTCCAGCCACGGATCGTTGACCACCGCCCGATCACCAGGCCAACGCCAACACAGAAGAAGGCCCCTGCCGCCAGGGCGAGAATGACCGCGGCCCGGCCACGCCGTTTCTGACGGATGCGGACCTTCGGCGCCGTCATGGGAGAGGGCACGGCTGCCGCATTCGCCGGACACTGCGTGTTGCTGCATCGAGGGGGCTCACGCTGGTGAGTGCCCGCTCGTGTCCACGCCTTCAATAGACGGGTACGGGAAAGCCGCGGCCGGGGCGAGCAAACAGGTATCCCTGATAAAGGTCCCCGCCCAGGCTGTTCAGGCAGTCTCGCTCCTCCGCCAGCTCGACGCCCTCGGCGACGATCGCGGTGTCGATGTCCCGGCAGAGCGCCGTGAAGGCTCCGAAGATCTTCTGCTTGGTCGGCGACTTGTGGATCCCGCGCACCAGCGACATGTCGACCTTGACGATCTCTGGTTCCAGCAACGCAAAGCTGGACAGGCCGGCGTACCCGGCGCCGAGATCGTCCAGCGCGATCCGGTACCCCAGCTGGCGCAGGCGCGTCACGCTGGCCTCCAGCCCAGGCATCTTGTCCAGGGCCGCGCGCTCGGTCACCTCCAGCACCACCCGCGATGCGAAGGGGGTCAGCGCGCCGTTGCGGGCGCAGAGTTCTTCGTCCACCAGGTCGGACGGATGGAGGTTCACGAAAAGGTTCACGGCCGGGGGCAGGTCGGCCAGCTGGTCGGCGATCTTTCTGCGGACCCGCCGTCCCAGCTCGTCGGTGCAATTCAGCCGCTCGGCGGCGTCAACGAAATCGAGCGGGTTGCGCAGGGTCGGCTCCTCGGTTCGCAGCAAGGCCTCGTAGGCGAAGACCTCGCGCTTGCTCCACGACAGGACGGGCTGCATCGCCATCCAGATCTTGTCCAGGCCAGACGTGAATCGAGACTTCAGGCCGGCGTGATCGACGATCGGCCTGCCTGCGATGGCGTCCGCCGCTTGCCTGCTGATCAAGGCCAGCCTGTGCATCTGCGCGGCCCGCTCGACCACGTGGAGCAGCTCCTGGCTGTCCACCGGCTTCATCAGGTACCGGAAGGCGCCGTACTCGAAGGCAGCCAGGATCGCCTCCAGGGCGGGGCTGCCTGTCATGAACACCACCGGTACGTCCAGGTTCAGCCCGCGAATCGTGCGCAGCAGGGTGAGCCCATCCATCCCGGCCATGGTCACGTCGCTGACGATGACCTCGAACGCGGCCGACTTGACCAGCGCCAGCGCTTCCTGACCGTCCGCGGCGGTGGTCACCTCGTGTCCAGCCTGGGCGAGAAGCCGGGCCAGGCTCTTGGCGACGGCCGGTTCGTCATCGACGAGCAGCACGCGGATGGGCGGCGTCCTGCCCGCCAGTGACGTGGGTTCGCTGGCCGTCAATGCGCTGTCCGCCTGGGAGGAACCATCCGGGTGACGTCGGCAGCGTCGGTGACGTCGGCAGCCTCGGGAGCCTCGGCAGCGTCGGTGGGCCGCGCTTGCACCGCCACCACTCCTTCGCCGATCTCCTCCAGCACGCCGAAAGTACGGTGGTGCCAGTCGCGGACGGCCTTGAAGTGAAAGGAGATCAGATAGCTTCGGTGGGCCATCGCCTGCACGGCGGTGATCCAGGTGACCATGGCCACCAGACAGGACGAGTTGATGAACTCCAGCCCGCTGATGTCGACGTTCACCGTTGCCACGTTCATGCGCGAGGCCTCGATGTGCACCTCGTTGAGGAAGGTGTCCATGATGGCCTTGACGCCGAGATCAGCGGTCCCGCAGAAGCGAACGATGATTTCGGAACCCTCCAGCAGAGCCTCGGCGTCGAAGGTCGGATGGCGGATCGGTTGAATGTGTAGAGATGCCATCAAAAAGCGGCGCCCGCGGCGGCGCGCTGTCCTGCTTCCACACATCGGCACCTTGCCGCGCTTCTGAAGGCCGCCGAACATCCCGGTTGCTGGGCGTCTGGACGGCTATCGGCTCATTCCATGGCGCGCGTGAGCTCGTCCAGGCTGACGGGCTTGACGACGTGGGCATCAAAGCCGGCCTCGCGCGCCCGGCGACGGTCACTGTCCTGCCCATAGCCCGTCACGGCGATGAGGCGCGTCTCGTTGCCGCCAAGCGCCGAGCGCAGGCGGGGCGCCAGCTCGTAGCCGTTCATGACGGGCAGGCCAATGTCGAGGAGGCAGATGTCGGGCCGGAAAGTGACGGCCAGCTCCAGGGCCACGAACCCATCATGGGCCGCCTTGGCCTGATAGCCCAGGATCTCCAGCATCTCGGCCAGGCTCTCCGCGGCGTCGACGTTGTCGTCGACGACCAGCACGCGCTTTGTGGCGGCCGCGACGGGGATCTCGTCCCCCGTGCGAACAAGGCTCCGCCGCCCGGTCGCCAGTGCCTCGTCACCGGCTGCCAGCGCGGGAAGCTCGACGATGAACTCGCTGCCTCGATTGAGCCCCTCGCTGCGGGCCGACACGCGGCCGCCGTGCAGCTCGACGAGGTTGCGAACGATGGCCAGCCCCAGGCCAAGGCCACCCTTGGACCGATCCATCGACTGCGGCTGCTGGAAAAAGGTCTCGAAGACGCGGTCCAGCAACTCGGGCGGGATCCCGACGCCTTCGTCGCGCACCGACAGGCGGACGACGGCGCCCTGGCGCTCGGCCGCGATCGTCACCGTCGAATCGGGGTCGCTGTACTTCGCGGCGTTCGTCAGGAGATTCGCCACGATCTGCGACAGCCGGTTGGCGTCCGCGTCGACGAGCAAGCCCTCGGGCGGCACCGACAGGTTGATG
>DATLVT010000832.1:0-10666 GCA_035577105.1 Polyangia bacterium | reverse complement strand
GCTCACATCCACCCGGATCTTCTCCATGCGCGACCTCCCGATCCGCCGGGGAAAACCGGCTGATCAAAGAAATGGTAGCGCCTTCGGCCGTTGGGGGTCAAACGCCCACAGCAGCCCAGAACACCGGCCGTCGATGCCAGCGTGCTCCCTGGTAGGCGTTTTCCCCATGTTACGTTCTGGCCCCATGAATCGGGCACCGGAAGGACGCCGCTCGGCGCTGGCCGCTCCGCTCTTCGTCGCGGCGATCAGCCTGATTCACGGCGCGTGCGCGTCTGCGCCCCGGTCACCGTTTCCGTCGGTGACGACGCTGGCCCAGCTGGCCGCGCAGCCGGTCTCCTCGACGGCAGCGCCACAGCCGGTTGCCGATGTCGATGAATGGAAACTGACAGGACCGTTACCGGACGCTGTCGAGATCCAGCTGCGGGCACCTGTCACGGCGTGGGATCGCCTGCTGGCGGCTGCAGCGGCAGAGCACGGAGGACCAGTGCTGGTCACCGAATCGGCCCAGTGTGCGGCGCGAGAGGTCGGTCTGTTTCGGGCGGCTCAGCCCGACGCCGGCGCGCCGTCGGACGGGCTGCTTCGTTTCATTGCGGCGCGCTGCGGATTGGCCGCGCCGATCATGCACACGGCCTGTCGCGCGAACCCGTCGTCACCGCCGCTGTCCGACGATCAACTGTTGGCTGCCGATGGCCCGCCGGTGCGCGCCGCGCTCGTCCAGGCGCTGGATCACCATGACCACCAGGAGGCCGCGCCGCTGCTGGCGGGTCTGTGGGTGGGGCGTTCGGAAGATCAGGCGCTGATCTGCTGGGCCGTGGCGCCGCACATGATTCACGCCAAACACATCCCGATGTGGCCGGACGCTTCGGGAAAGATCGTCATCGAAGGAGAGCTGATCGGTCCCGCCAATCGCTTCGAGGCGCTGGTCACGGCGGGACGCCTGCGGGTGCGAACGTGCGCGACCAGATCCGACCTCCCCATGCCTCGCGTCGCCGCCGCGTGCGCCATCGATCCAGGCGATGCCGCCGCCTGGATCGAGATCACCGCTTACCAACCGGGGCAGATCAACGGCCGCCGGGTGCTGTCGCTGCTGGTCTGGCGGGCCGGAGCGCTCGGCGACACCTATCGGCGGGTGGGCGCCAACGACGCCGTCGCGCCCGTGGACTGTACCCCGGCGGCGGCGACTGCCGACGGCCTGGGGGCCTGCATCAACCAGGTTCGATCCGCGGCCGGCCTGTCCCCGCTATCTTTCTCGCGCGCGGAAAGCCAGACCGCCGCGCGCCTGGCCCCACATCTGTTTGCGTCGCTGGCCGGGCTGGAACCGCCCTCGACGGCGGAGCAGGTCACGCTGGGGCTGCGGGCTGGGTGGGACGTCGGCAGTCCGCTGATGTTCGGCCAGCTGGCGCAGGCCACGCAGGGTGCTGCCCCCGACGCCGCTCAGCTGGTGACGACCATGCTGGAACGGCCCGGTGATCGCGCGGTGCTGATGGACCCCGTTGCCTCGACGATGGCGGTGGCCATCTCGCCCGCCGCCAGCAGCCCGGGCGGTGGGGTGGTGGCCACTTACCGTCCGGCGGCTCCCGGCGTCTTCGATCAGTGGCCGGAGATCGCAAGGATTGTCGGGCGCCTCAATCACGTGCGGGCCGCGCGCGGCCTGGCCCCGGTGACGGATTTCTCGCCGGGACTTGGCAACACCAGGGAAGAGGCGCGGTTCTTGACGGAGGGCCACCGCAGCCCTCGCCTGGCCATCTCCAGCGCCGCGGAAGACAGCGCCCGCGACATGCGGCTGGCGCATGTTCACGGCTGGATCGCCGAGGCGGCTTCGCTGGACGACGTGTTGATCCCGCGACCGCTGATTGAACTGCCCACGGTGGAGCTGGCGGTGGGCGTCGCCCATCACCGTCGCCGCCGCGAACCATGGACGGAATTCGTCGTGCTGTTCGTGATGCCCCACCTGACCGAGGGCCGCCTTGATGCGGAATCGGACGTGGTCTTCGCCCCGCTGCGAACGAACCTCAGCCGCGTCCCGTGAACGGCATCTTCGTTGCCATGATGGTCATGAAGAGAATGTTGGCGTCCAGGGGCAGGTTCGCCATGTTCCGCACCGCCTGCCCGATGTGCTGGACGTCGATGCGCGGTTCGACGGCGACAGTGCCGCTGGCCTGGGGAACACCGGTGGCCATGCGCTCTGACAGCTCCGTGGCGGCGTTCCCGATGTCGATCTGACCGCAGGCGATGTCGTACTTGCGCCCGTCCAGCGCCGCGGACTTGGTCAGGCCGCTGACCGCATGCTTTGTCGCGGTGTAAGGCGCGGAGTTCGGGCGCGGCGCGTGCGCGGAGATGGAGCCGTTGTTGATGATGCGGCCGCCGCGCGGCGTCTGCGCCTTCATGATCCGAAACGCTTCCTGCAGGCACAGGAACATGCCCGTCAGGTTGACGTCGACGACGGCCTTCCATTGTTCGTACGTCAGGTCTTCCAGCAAGACGGCCGGCGCGCCCATGCCCGCGTTGTTGAACAGCACGTCCAAGCGGCCGAAGGTGGCCCGGGTCTTGGCGAACAGCGCCCGCACGGAGTCCGGGTTGGTCACGTCGGTGGGGACCACCAGCGTGCGGCTGCTGGCGCCGCCGGAATCCTTGGCCGTGCGCTCGAGGGCGTCGCGGCGCCGACCCGCCAGGACCACGTTGTACCCATCTTCCAGCAGCGCCAACGCGGCGGCCCGACCGATGCCGCTGCCCGCGCCGGTGACCAAGGCAATCTTCTTCTGCGCGCTCATCGCCCCCAAGCTTTAGCACGCCGGGCACCGGTTGCAGGAGGGGCGGTCAGAGAGTCAGGCGGAAGCAGGAACCAGGGGCCGTGCGGTGCGCCGCGAGACGGTGGTGCGACGCAGGCGGCCGGCAGGTTCACCGGCACCGTGGATCCGGGCCCGGCGCGCATAGTCGGCGAAGGCGCCCAGGTAATTCACCACCGTCCGTCGCGACACACCCAGCTCCTCGGCGATCTCGGACTGCACCAGTCCATAGACGTGGTACAGGACCGCCGCGTCGCGCATCTGGGGGGGCGCCCGACGCGTCAACTGCCAGCCCAGGTCACGATCGGCGATGTGATCTTCGGGGCTGCGGATCCCGGCCAGGCCGGTCAGATCGTCGGACACCGTCGGCCGCGCCCGCCGATCGCGCAGCACGTTCAAACAATAATTGGTGGCAATGCGGAAGATCCAGCGCAGGACGTCCCGGTCGCAAGGCGCCGTTTCGATGTGGCGGTGAACGCGGAGAAACGTCTCTTGCGCGGCATCCTCGGCCGCCGCCCCGTCGCCCAGGATGCGGCGGCAGCGGGTGTAGATGGTGGATGAATAAGCGGCATAAAGCTGACGAAAGCGGGCGGAGGCGGCGTCCATGTCCCGCCACCAACGCAAGCCCCATGCCGCCGTGAAGCAGCCAGTTTTCGGGCCGAGGCCAGGCCGTGCGGGCCACCGCTGATACAGCCGGCACCGCCCGCGTTGGCGATCTCTCCGGGAAAATCAGCCCTCCGGGTGTGTCCGCCCGGTTGATACACCTGCATCATGGTGTATCAGCGCGGGAGCGCTCACTTGCGCGGCGACAGGCCAAAGCGATTCAGCCAGCGGTAGATCTGCGCGCGCGTCTTGCCCATCTCCTTGGCCACCGCCGAGATGTTGCCGCCGTGGCTCTCCAGCAGAAGGACCAGCCGCTCACGCTCGCCGCCGGGGCCGGTGCCGGGTTTGCGGGCCGAGGCCGGCCCCCGCGAGCGTCCGGCCACGTTGCGGGCGATCTCGGGGCGCTCGCGCGCCAGGTAATCCAGATCCAGCGTGTCCGACGAACGAGAGACCGCCGCGAATTCGGTGATCAGGGCCCGCAGCTCGCGAATGTTGTAGGGATAGTTCCACAGCATCAACGCCTCCAGGGCGCCGGGGGCCAGCGTCACCGAACGCCGCTCGTCGCTCTCGCGGGCGAACGACCGAACCAGGGCGGGCACCTCGAATCGTCGCTCGCGCAGCGGCGGCAAGGTGAAGACCGCCTGGGCCAGGCGCGCGTACAGATCGGCGCGAAAGTGATTGGCGGTGATGGCCGCCGGCAGATCGATGTTGGTGGCGGCCACGATGCGCACGTTGACCGGCACCTCCTTGTCCGCGCCGACCGGACGCACCGTCTGCTCTTGCAAGGCGCGCAGCAGCGCCGGCTGCAGATCAGACGGCAGGTCGCCGATCTCATCGAGAAACAGGGTGCCACCGTTGGCGCTGACGAACAGGCCAGGACGCGACTGCACCGCGCCCGAGAAGGCGCCCCGCGTGTGGCCAAACAATTCAGCGGCGGCCAGCTCGCGCGGCAAGGCGCCGCAGTTCACCGGAACAAACGGCCCGCGCCGTCCACTCTTTTCGTGGATGAAGCGCGCCATCACCTCCTTGCCGGTGCCGGTCTCGCCCATCAACAGAACCGGCAGCGACGCGGCCGCCACGCTGGCGGCGCGGTCGCGCAGGCCGTCCATGGCCCGTCGTTCGTCGAACACCAGCAAGGAATCGCCGATGCGAATGACGTCCTGGTCGCACAGCGTGTGCTTGTCCACCGTGTACCCGTTGACGTAGGTGCCGTTGGCGCTGCCGGCGTCTTCCAGCACGAAGGCCGCGCGGTCGGGTTGGTAGGCGATGCGGGCGTGCAAGCGCGACGCGCAGGGATCGTCGATCAGAACATCGGGCGAGGTGACGTTGCGTCCGATCGAGCAGACCTCGTCCTTGAGCAACAGCGCCATCTTGTCCGTCGTCTGCGGCGACGACGGCGTCAGGACGATGTGCAGCAGCGCCCGCATGGGAGGCGCCTCGGCGACCACCTCGGGTCCCTTGCGAACGGTGGAGATACCGCCGGCCGGCGCCACCCCTAGCGGCCTTCCCGCGTCCGAACGGCGTCGGCGCCACCGTCGCTGGGGCCGGTCGCTCTCGGGACGACAGGAGCGGCGCCGGCCGCCGCTGATTGGGGCGCCTTCTTGGCGTTGGCCCGCCACAGAAGCAGCGATTCACCGACCAGCGCCGAGACCGCCAGCGTCCCCACGCCCAGCGTGGTGAGGCGCCCCAGCCGGCGCCCCCGCACCGCATGCGGCGAGCTGACCGGGACCCGCAGCGGCTCGTCCTCCCGGGTGCCGGCGCGGCGAACCGTCTCGTCAGCGTTGGGCAGCGCTTCGGGCTCCTGGCCATCAACGACGGGGCCGGCGCTGCCGCGCGACGGCGGCGCCCCGAACGCGGGCACCGTCACCGTCGTGTACCGACCCAGCAGCGAGGCGACCTCATTCAGATCGAAGGGTCGCAGGTCGCGACGGCGTGCCAGCATGCGATGGACCAGCTCGACAACGGGCGGCGCCGTACCGGGCAGCACGCTGTCCAGCGGCTTGATGCCGCCGGCGACGATCAGCTTGAACACCTGCCCGATGTTGGCGGCTCTGGTGGGCAAGATGCCGGTCAGACATTCGTACATGATCACGCCCAACGCCCAGACGTCGCAGCGATGATCGACGTCGCGTTCACCGAACACCTGCTCGGGCGCCATGTAATTGGGCGTGCCCATCACCTCGCCGGTGCCGGTCAGCCCCACGCTCTGGGTCACGCTGCTGTCGAGGCGGGTGACCTTGGCGATGCCGAAGTCCAGCACCGTCACCGTGCTGGCGCCGGGGCCGGCGCCCAGGAAGATGTTGTCCGGTTTGAGATCACGGTGGACGATCCCTTGCTGGTGGGCGGCGCCGACCGCCGAAGCCACGGGCAACAAGATCGACGCCGCCTTCTCCAGGGACATCCCGCCTTCCCGGATCAGCCGCTGGCGCAGCGATTCTCCGGTCAAGAGCTCCATGACCATCACCGGGCGGCCGTCGGGCAACTGCAGGACCTCGTGGATCGCCACCACGTGCGGGTGGCGAACCGCCGCCGCGGCGCGCGCTTCCCGCAGAAATCGCTTCACCGCGTCGGGATCCTCCGGTCCGTCAGCCCCGGGACGCAGAAACTTCAGGGCCCGCGGCGCGCCGGTCTGGATCTCCTGCGCCGCCCAGACCACGCCCATTCCTCCGGCGCCAAGATGAGCGGTCAGTCGATATTTCTGCGCGATGACGGTGCCCGCGCTCAGGGTCTCGGGCAATCGTTCGGCCGCCCCCTCTGCCACTGCCCCGGCGTCTCCCTCTCGCTGATTCGGCACCATATCGACGGCGATCCACCTTCGAACTTATCACAACTGCCGTCGGCTCCCGGACGGGGTGCCCCGACGCAGGCCGTTGAACCGACGCCGCAACCGCCGTAATCTGCGACCGCTGTGCGCACCACCTATTGTCGTTTCAGGCGGGGAGAAACGACCGGATACGGCATCGTCGACGGCGCCACCGTCCGTCAGCTGACGGCCAGCCCCTGGCAGACCGGCGCCGAGACCGGGGCGCGCTTTGCCCTGGACCAGGTCACGTTGCTGGCGCCGGTGCAGCCGCAGAAGATCCTGGCCGTCGGGCAGAACTATCGCAGTCACGTGGGCCTGAAGAAGATCCCTGCCCGCCCGGAGATGTTTTACAAACCGATTACAGCGCTGCAAGACCCGGGCGCCCCCATCGTCCTGCCCGCCGACGCCACGCGCGTGCACCTGGAGGGCGAGCTGGTCCTGGTCATCGCCCAGACCACCCGCCACGCGTCGGTCACCGAGGCGCGCGCCGCCATCTTTGGCGTCACCTGCGGCAACGACGTCAGCGAGCGCGAATGGCAGAGCGGCGCCGACAAGGATCTGCAGTGGTGGCGCGCCAAGGGCGCCGACACCTTCGCCCCCTGCGGCCCGTTCCTGGTCACTGGCATCGACGACAGCAACCTGCTGCTGCAGACCCGCCTCAACGGCGAGACCGTGCAGCGAGAGACCACCGCCGACATGATCTTCGATCCGCCCACGGTGGTCAGCTTCATCAGCCGCTATCTCACGCTGCATCCCGGCGATCTCATCTACACCGGCACGCCGGGGAACACCGTCAAGCTGTCGGCGGGCGACGTCGTCGAGGTGGAGATCGAGAACGTCGGGGTGCTGCGGAACCCGGTGATCGCGGCTGATCGTTGAGTTGAGGGGCTCCATTCGCTTCGTCGCGGGGCGGGAGCGGTGGGGTTCCCTCCCGTGCTCAAACACCGAACGGCGCGCGCGCCTTATGGGTTTGCTTAGAGCGGGGACGTACTGCGCGCCTGCGAACTGCGCGCGGGAGGGAACCCCACCGCTCCCGCCTTCCTAATGACTACGTTCACTGCGCCTGGGACGTTGGGTAAAAAAAAGAGGACACAAGTGATGTACCGCCTGCTCGTCGACTTACTGAAAAGAGTCGAGTAGCAGGCGGTACCCCACTTGTGTCCTTCCGTTTCTTCCCCGGCCGCAGGCTCGGGGTCCGGCCCGACGGACGCTCCAGGGGCACCGTGAACGGAGTCCCCAGGCGGCGGCAGGTGTGGGGTTCCCTCCCGCGCGCAGTTCGCAGGCGCGCAGTGCGTCTCCGCTCCAAGCAAACCCATAAGGCGCGCGCGCCGTTCGGTGTTTGAGCACGGGAGGGAACCCCACACCTGCCGCCCCCGCGACGGAGCGAATGGGGCCCCGCCTCACGAACAGCCGCCCTCCACCACCTCTATAACCTCGCCGGTGCGCCGGCAGCCGCCGCTAACCCCCGTGCGATTTTTCGTAGCGAGCGATGGATTCCTCCTGCGACAGGAGGAATTCCAGCTCGTCGATGCCGTTCAGCAGGCAATAGCGCGCAAAGGGATCGACCGGGAACTTGGCCTGGCGGCCGTCCGCCAGCGTCACCGTCTGGTTCTCCAGCGACACGGTCACCGCCGCCCCCGGCGTCGCCAGCGCCGCCTTGTGAAAGGCAGGATCGACGACGATGGGCAACAGGCCGTTCTTGAGGGCGTTGTTGCGGAAGATGTCGGCGATCGACGTGCTGATCACCGCGCGAAAACCATAGTCGTACAGCGCCCACGGGGCGTGCTCGCGCGACGACCCGCAGCCAAAGTTGTCGCCCGCCACCAGCACGGCGGCACCCTTGGCCTCGGGGCGATTGAGGATGAAGTCGGGCCGGGGCTGGCCGGCGGCGTCGTAGCGCCAGTCGGAGAACAGCTTTTCGCCGAGGCCGTTCTTGGTCGTCCCCTTGAGAAAACGAGCCGGGATGATCTGATCCGTGTCGACGTTTTCGATCGGAAGGACGACGGTGCGCGAAACGAGGGTCTTGATCGGTTCCATGGGTCGGTCTCTCCGTGTGGCCTTAGACGAGCTCGCGCGCGTCGGTGATCTTGCCGGTGACGGCCGCCGCCGCCGCGGTGAGGGGGCTGGCCAGGAAGGTCCGGCCACCCGCGCCCTGACGCCCTTCAAAGTTGCGGTTGCTGGTGCTGACCGCATACTGCCCCGGCTTCAGCTGATCGCCGTTCATGGCGATGCACATCGAACAGCCGGCCTCGCGCCAGTCCGCGCCGGCGTCCTTGAAGATGCGGTCCAGGCCCAGCTCCTCCGCTTGCAGCTTGATCCGCTGCGACCCCGGCACCACCAGCACGCGCACGCCCGCCGCCACCTTGCGCCCCTGAAAGACGCTGGCCGCCGCCTGCAGATCGGACAGGCGCGAGTTGGTGCAGCTGCCGATGAAGACGACGTCGACGGCGTGCCCCAGCAGCGGCTGGTTCGCGGTGAGGCCCATGTACGCCAGCGCCTTCTCCATGGTGGCGTTGGTGGGCGCCGGCACGTCGGCGCGGATGGCGATGCCCATGCCGGGGTTGGTGCCGTAGGTGATCATCGGCTCCAGCGTGGCGGCGTCGAATTTCTCTTCGCGGTCGTACGTGGCGCCTTCATCGCTGGGCAGCGATCGCCAGGCGGCGACCGCCTTGTCCCAGGCCGCGCCTTGCGGCACGCGGGGACGACCGGCCAGATAGGCGAAGGTGACCTCGTCGGGCGCGATCATGCCGGCGCGGGCGCCGGCTTCGATCGACATGTTACAGACGGTCATGCGCTCTTCCATGGACAGGGCGCGAATGGCCGAGCCGCGGTACTCGATGACGTGGCCGGTGCCGCCGCCGATGCCCAGGCGGGCGATCACCGCCAGGATCAGGTCCTTGGCCGTGACGCCGGGGCGAAGCTTGCCCTCGACGGTGATGGCCAGCGTCTTCGGTTTCTGCTGCAGCAGGCACTGCGTGGCCAGCACGTGCGACACCTCGCTGGTGCCGATGCCGAAGGCCAGCGCGCCGAACGCGCCGTGCGTGCTGGTGTGGCTGTCGCCGCACACGATGATCTCGCCGGGCTGGGTGACGCCCAGCTCGGGGCCGATGACGTGGACGATCCCCTGCCCGGCCGAACCCAGCGCGTGCAGCTCGATGCCGAACTCCTTGCAGTTGGTCTCCAGCTGAGAGATCTGCGCCGCCGCCTGGCTGTCCAGAATCTGGATGCGGCCGTCCTTGCCGCGCGGGGTGGTGGGCGTCGAGTGATCCATGGTGGCCACCGTGCGCTCGGGGCGCCGCACCTTCAGCTTGCGGTCACGCAGCCAGCCGAACGCCTGCGGCGAGGTCACTTCGTGAATCAGGTGCAGGTCGACGTACAGGATGGCCGGCGTGTCGTCGCTGGCGGGCCGAACGACGTGGCTCTCCCAGATCTTCTCGAACAGCGTGCGGGGCTTCATGCGGGCTTTCTTGCTTCCTCTCGGGGCAGGGGTTGGGCTTGGACCTGGGCGTCGCGTGCGCGCACCAGCGGCAGCTCCAGCGCGTCGGCCAGGGCCTCGGCGGAGGCCTCGATGATGTTCTGTGAAACGCCGATGGTGCTCCAGCGCTCCTCGCCGCGCGCCGCCTCGATCAGCACGCGCGTCTTGGCGCCGGTGGCCGCCTCCGGGTCCAGGATGCGGACCTTGTAGTCGACCAGGTGCACTTCTTTCAGCAGCGGATAGACGACGTTCAGCGCCTTGTGAAACGCGCCGTCCAGCGCGTGCACGGGACCCGAGCCGTCGGCCACGGTGTGCACCACCTCGCCGCCCACCTTCAGCTTGACGGTCGCCTCGGCGAACATGGAGTTGCCGCGGCGGCGCTCCGAGATGACCACGACGTCCAGGACCTCGAAGGGCGGCGCGTAACCGGGCTGGCTGCGTCGGGCCAGAAGCTCGAAGGAGCCTTCGGCGGCCTCGAACTGAAAGCCCTGGCTCTCCAGGTCCTTGATGCGCTCGAGCAGCGCCTTCTCGTTCCCCTTGGCGTCGACGCCCAGCTCGGCGGCGCGCACGCGCACGTTGCCGCGCCCCGACAGCTCGGAGACGACGATGTGCCGGCGGTTGCCCACCCGCTCGGGGGCGATGTGCTCATAGCTGGAGGTCACCTTCTCGACGGCGGCCACGTGCGCGCCGCCCTTGTGCGCGAAGGCGGAGACGCCGACGTACGGCGCGTGGGCGCGCGGGCGGATGTTGGCGATCTCGCTGATGGTGCGCGACAGGTCGGTCAGGCGGGCCAGGCTCTCGTCGGGGACGCAGCGGCGGTCCATCTTCAATTGCAGCGCCGGGATGATGGAGATCAGGTTGGCGTTCCCGCAGCGTTCGCCCCAGCCGTTGATGGTCCCTTGCACCTGCGTACAGCCGGCGTCGACGGCGGCCAGCGCGTTGGCCACGGCCAGATCGCTGTCGTTGTGCGTGTGGATGCCCAGGCGCGTGGGGACCGCG
>DATLVT010000831.1:0-4441 GCA_035577105.1 Polyangia bacterium | reverse complement strand
GGCTTCAGCGACGCCAGTTTCTCCAGCGACGTGTCGGCGCGCGGACCTTCGTCGCGGTCGACGGTCACCGCCCGCCAGGCGCTGTTCTCGAAGACGCGCGTCGGGACCGGCACAATCTCGGCGCTCATGTCGCCGCGGGTCCAGGCCGCCACCGCCTTCTGGTGGCTGAGGAGCGCGAACTGATCCTGGTCGGCGCGGCTGATGCCGAACTTGCGGGCCACGTTCTCGGCCGTATTGCCCATGGGGATGTACGCGTCCGGGAACGTGTCGACCAGCGTGGGGTTCAAGGAGATCTTGGCACCCCCCATGGGGATCATCGACATCGATTCGACGCCGCCGCCGATGCCGACGTCCTGGGCGCCGGTGGCGATGCGATCGGCGACGATGGACGTCGCCTGCAACCCCGACGAGCAGAACCGGTTGATGGTCATGCCCGCTGTCTCGTCGGGCAGGCCGGCCAGGTGGCCGATGATGCGGCCGATGTTCAGCCCCTGCTCGCTCTCCGGCTGGGCGCAGCCGAACACCAGGTCCTCGATCTGCGCCGGCGCCACCTCGGCGCGGCGGATGGCTTCTTTGACGACCAGCGCGCCCAGATCGTCCGGGCGGGTGTTGCGCAGAACCCCCTTGGGGGCGCGTCCGATGGGCGTGCGGACGGCAGAAAGAATGGCGACGTCACGCATGGTGGTCAGTTCCTCAGGGGTTTGCTGGTGGTGAGCATGTGTTGGATGCGTTCGCGGGTCTTCGGTTCCCCGCACAGCGACAGGAAGGCCTCTCGTTCCAGGTCCAGGATGGTTTGCTCGCTGACCAGGGCACCGGCCGGGACGCTGCCGCCCGACATCACGCGCGCCAGCTGCATGGCGATCCTGGCGTCGTGCTCGCTGATCTGATGGGCGCCTACCAGGTTCTTCATTGAACCGGAGATGGTGGCGGCGCCCGCCTCGCCGATGACCCGGATCCGGCGCGGTGGTGGCGGGCGGAAACCGGCCCGGGCCAGCCCCAGCACCAGCTCCTTGGCGTCGTGGAGCAACGTCTCGCGCGCCATCGACACGCTGTCGGACGAGCGCAGAAAGCCCAGGTCGCGTCCCTCCTCGGCGCTGGTGGCCACCCGCGCCCGTGCGAACGTCTCGAAGGGCACGCGCACCAGCGACAGCAGATCGAACTGCGGATCGTCCGAGGCCCGGGCCGCGGCGCGGGCCGCCATCTCCATGCAGCCGCCGCCCGCCGGGATCAGGCCGACGCCCACCTCGACGCAGCCGATGTACAGCTCGGCCGCGGCGCGCACGCTCTGACAGCCCAGCACCACCTCGGCGCCGCCGCCCAGGGTCAGGCCGAAGGGCGCCGCCACCACCGGCACGCGCGCGTACCGCGTCCGCTGGCAGGCGTTCTGGAAACCCAGCACCATCTCGGAGACGCCGGCCATGTTCCCCTGTCCCAGCGCCACCATCAGGCCGAACAGGTTCGCGCCGGCGCAGAAGGCGTCCGGCGCCTCGTTGCCGATCACCAGCCCCACGCCGTCGCGCTCGGCGCGGTCGACGGCCTTCATCGTCATGGCGATGATCTCGGGATCGATGGCGTTCATCTTGGCGTGGTACTCCAGGCAGAAGACGCCGTCGCCCAGGTCAAGGATCGACGCGCTCCCGTTGCGCTCGACCTCGCGCCCGCTTTCGCGGAGGGCGTCCAGCGAGATCTCGCGCGGCTCGACCGGCACCGGCTTGAACCCGCCGCGTCCGCCCAGCTGGGTCAGGCGGGTGGGGCCCTCCTTCTTGTAAAAACGCATCCCCTCGCCCTGGGCGGCGATCTGCTCGCGGACCCAGCCGGGGACGGTATAGCCGGCCGCCTCCATCTTGGCCGCCGTCTCCTTGACGCCCAGGGCGTCCCAGGTCTCGAACGGCCCCCGCTCCCAGCCAAAGCCCCAGCGCAAGGCCCGATCGATCTCGACGATGTCGTCGGCGATCTCGCCCAGGCGGTTGGCCGAGTAGATCAGCGTTTCGTAAAGGACGGTCCGGGCCAGCGTCGACGCCCGATCGTCGCCGTTGACCACCCGGCGCATCTTCTCGTCCACGTCCTCGGTGCCGCGGGCGGCGCCCAGCGACGGATAGCGCGGCTTTTTCTGGGGGCCGTACTCCAGCGTCTTGAGATCGATCTGCAAGATCTCGTCGCCCTGCTTCTTGTAGAACCCTTGCTTGGTCTTGCTCCCCAGCCATTTCTTGTCGACCAGCTTGACCAGCACCTCGGGCGGGTTGAAGACCTCGCGCCGCTCGTCGGTGGCCAGCGCCTCGTAACAGTTCCGGGTCACGTGCATCAGCGTGTCCAGCCCCACCACGTCGGCGGTGCGAAAGACGGCGCTCTTGGGACGGCCGGTGGCGGGGCCAAAGATGGCGTCGACCTCCTCGACCGTATAGCCCTTCTTGACCGCCTCATCCAGGGTGCGCATCAGCGCGAAGGTCCCGATCCGGTTGGCGATGAAGTTGGGCGTGTCCTTGGCCCGCACCAGCCCCTTGCCCAGCAGCCGCCCGCAGAGATCCTCCACCCGCTCCAGCGTCTCGGGCGCGGTGTCGGCGCCGCCCACGATCTCCACCAGGCGCAGATAGCGGGGCGGGTTGAAGAAGTGAGTGATGCAGAAGCGTTTCCGAAAACCTTCGCTGCGCCCGGCCATCAGGTCGGCGATGCGCAGCCCCGAGGTGTTCGAGGTGACCACCGCGTTGCCCCCCAGCTCGTCCAGCCGGGCGTACAGCTTTTGCTTGATGGCCAGGTTTTCAATGATGGCCTCGATGATGACGTCGCTGCTGGCGGCCGCCGCGGCCAGATCGTCCTCGAGGTTGCCGGTGGTGACCAGCGCGTCGAAACGTGACGAGAAGAAGGCGGCCGGTCGCGCCTTGCGCGCCCCCTCCAGGCCGGCGTCGGCGATCTTGTTGCGGGCTCGCCGGTCGCCCGCCGGGGCGTCCTTGGCCACAATGTCCAGCAGGCGAACCCGCAGGCCGGCGTTGGCCATGTGGGCGGCGATGGCGGCTCCCATGACCCCGGAGCCAAGCACGGTGACCTCACCGATCGGAGCGCGATGACTTGCCATGCGCCACACGATAACCGAGAAACGGCGATTGTGCTCAACCGACCGTCGGCTTTGGCGACACCTGGACGGAAGGACATTTCCGGTACTTAATAGATGCTTCGGTGTCGGTCTTTCGGACGCAGCTTGGCTTGTCTTGTTTGCTGATCCTTGCCTGGGCAGGGACCGGTTGTCGCAACGATCCCAACCGCACCGGCCTCAGCCTTCAGGTCAGCCTGGGGGGTGGGCTGGTCATCGACCAGCTGGAGTTCACCGTCACCGCCTCCACCCCGATCAATGTCAGTCATGTGCGTCGGCCCGAGGTCCCGTCCGGTCCCCTGGCCGATCACCAGGTCATCGAGATCTACCTGCGCGACGATCTGGCGGGCAGCGGCGTGACCTGCGACGTGGTCGGGATCTCCGCCAACAAGGCCCAGGCCGCCGATCAAAAGAACGCGAAGGTCGTGGTCGGTATGCTGGTGCCGGTCGCCATCAATCTGTCCGCCGCGACCAGGGATGGCGGCGGCAGCGGCGACAGCGGGCCACCGGATGGAAAAGGCGACGCCGCGGCCGACGCTGACGCTCCGGTCACCGAGGGCGGCGGTGACGACGCCGGCAAGCCGCTGGGAATGACATGCGCGACGGCGGGCGAATGTGGCAGCGGCCTGTGCGTCGAGGGCGTCTGCTGCGCGTCGAAATGCCCTTTCTGTCATTCGTGCCGCGTCACCGGCATGGAAGGCACCTGCCAGCCCGCGCCGGCCGGAACCACGTCCGGCGCATGCGTGGATCAAAAAATTCCCTGCGGTTATGACGGCACCTGCGACGGACAGGGCGCCTGCTTCATTCCACCGGCCGGTCATATGTGCAGCCCGGCTGCCTGCCAGGGTGCCGACCTGATTCCCCCCTCGGCTTGCGACGGCCAGGGGAACTGTCAGGCGGCCGTTCCGGTCGCCTGCGCCCCCTTCAACTGCGACGTCGCGAACGGTCCGCATTGTCGCAGCACCTGCACGGTCGCCGGCGATTGTGTCTCCACCGCCGTGTGCATGAACAGCAGCTGCGGCACCAAGCCCAAGAAGGCCAACGGCGCCGGCTGCGTCGCCGGCGCCGACTGCGTGTCGAACATCTGCGTCGACGGCGTGTGCTGCAATGCCGCCTGCACCGGCGCCTGCATGGCCTGCAATCTTTCGGGACAGGTCGGCATGTGCCGGCCGGTGCCCAGCATGAAGAGCGATCCCCACAACATGTGCAAGGACATGGGTGTTGCCTCCTGCGGGACGAATGGCCTGTGCAATGGCAGCGGCGGCTGCCTGCGCTATCCGGCGGGGACCGTGTGCGGAGCGGCTCAGTGTCTGGGGTCCGCCGTTTTTGGCGTCAAGAAATGCGACGGCAGCGGCA
>DATLVT010000830.1:0-8485 GCA_035577105.1 Polyangia bacterium | reverse complement strand
TGTGCGAACTCAGGATGGCCGCCCCGGCGGCCTGCGCACCGGCGACGATCAACCGGTGCACCTCTTCCAGATCCTCTCGGCTGGTCTTCCCCTTGGCCCAGCTCGGCTGGTTGCTGGCCACCACCAGGCCATAACCGGCGTCGGTCAGCCGGCGCAGAGCCGCCGCGACCCAGGGGAACACCACGACGTCGGCGGCGCGCAGCGGGCTGTCCGGACGCGGCTCGGCCGGGTTGGGGACGGTCTGGTTCAAGACGCCGTCGCGATCCAGAACGATCAGTCCCGGGCGGCGATCCATCGCGAGAAATCCTCCAGACCGGCCGGCGAGCCGATCTCGTAGAAGCGTTCGTGCACCTCCAGGCCGGCCAGCTGGCCCGCGACGCTGAGCCCGTGCAGCAGCTCGGCCAGATCGGCCTTGCCCGCGGATGGCACCTTCGCGCGCACCACCTCCCGGTCCAGCGCCAGCAGGCCATAGTCGATGTACGAAAACGCCTGCGCGGGACGGGTCGCGTGCGCCTTGTCGTAAAGCACGACCATCTCGTCTTGAAAGATGGCGTTGCTCTTGTCCCATTGCCCGTCGTTGCGAAAGACGGTCATCAGCGCCCGCTGGCCGCACGCCTGGAACCGCGCCCACACCGCCGCGAAATCGACGGGGAGAAACGAATCGCCGTAGGTGACCAGGAAGGCCGGCTCCAGCACGCCCTGCTGGTCGGCGAAGCGCAGCGCCCCGGCCGTCCCCTGCAGCTGCTCGCCCTCGTCGACCACGAGGACGCGCAGCCCCCAGCGTCCGCCATCGCCGACGTGATCGGCCAGCATGCGCCCGCGATAGCCGATCGACAGGACCACGTCGGTCACGCCGTGGCTGGACAGCCAGTCAAGCTGGTGGTCGATGAAGGGGACGTTGCCGACGGTGATCAGCGCCTTGGGAATCGTTTCGGTGAGGGGGCGCATCCGGGTCGCCAGGCCGCCGGCGAGGATTACACACTGCATAGGGGATGGGGGGGTCGAGGGTTTTGCGGCGTCCGCCTCCTCCGCGGGGACGGGGCCTGTCGCTGCAGGGTCCTCCCCATCGACTTGGCTTGCTGGGGCTGCGTTCGAGATTCTAGAGATCGCGACCCGTGTATCAGATGCGCAGAGGGACATGGCCCCAGCAAGCCAAGCCGCTGGGGGCCCCCCCTTCCGCGCCACCCGTCCCCGCTATGTCGGCTCGCTCGGGGCAACCGTCCAAGACTATCGGGGGAATGATCGGAAGGCGTGGAGTCCTGTTGGAGCCCGGCTTCGGTTTTCATTTTCTAGAATCGATACGCCAGGCCGACCAGGAACTCCGTGCGGGAAATGGGCGCGAAGTATTCTTTCTGCGGCTTGGGGCTGTATGGAAAGGCCAGTGAGAGTGTGGCGACCAGGCCGCGGGTGATTCCCACTTCCCCGCCCAGGGCAGGGCGCACCACGAACAGGCCCTGCGTGCCCTTGACGGTGAACGTCATGCCGGCATTCTGGCTCAGCAGCGCCGACGTCGGGCGCAGCCCCCCCAGCGCAATGCCGCCCACGCCCAGAGCCGCCGACACGCCGATGCGTTCGGTGATCCGATAGCGAACGGCCGGCTCGATCAGGAACGACCAGAACGTCTCTCGCCACGACTGCGTCGACGAGCTCTCGCGCAGGAACGTATAGCCGGCCAGCGCCGACAGACCAAAGGCCAGCTTGCGTTCCGGCCCGCCCCAGAAGGTATAGCCGCCCGACAGCACCAGATCGAACGAAGCCTCGGCGTTGCCGTTCAGACTCTTCCCCCACCCGTTCACGCCCAGGCCCACGCCCAGCTGCGTCCTCAGCGGCGAGCCCGGCGGTTCGGGCGGCGGTGCCGGCGGCGCCGTGGTCAGCTCCTCGGTCGTGCCTGGCGAAGGAGCACTCGCCGGTGGCGGCGCCGGCGGCGGCACAGGGGGCTGCGCCGGCGGCGGCGCTGTCATCGCCGGCGGAGGAGGCGGTGCAATCGGCGCCGGCACAAAAGCGGGCGGCGGACTGGTCGTGGGGCCCACGGCGGGCGCCTTGGCGTGCTCTTGCTCGGTCAGCTGTTTTTGCAGCGCGGAGATCTTCGCCTCGATCTCCACCCGGTTGGGCGCCTTGGGCGAATTCCGCAGAAAACCGCGGTAAAAAAAGATCGCCTTGGCCGGATCGCCCGACAGCCGATAGGCCTGGGCGATGTTGTACAGAAACCCGGGGTCCGATTTTTCCTTGTACCCGCGTTGCCAGGCGTCGATGGCCTTGTCGAACTGGCCGACGTCAAAATAGGTGTTCCCCTCCTGGAACAGTTCACGCGCGTGCTGCGCGTCCTCGGCGTGCGCGCGGCCTGACCCAAGAACCGTCAGGCCAAGGCCAAGCGAAAGGACGGCCAGCAACCCAGGACCAAAGCTCTTAACGCTCATCCGCTAGGTGGGCATCGTAACGCGGAAGCGGGCCCGCCACCACTTGTGCGTGCGGGCAGCCGCACGGCCCCCGATCAACTGCGTCGCACGCGCGGGGCCAGTTCCAGGGCGGCCCGGCCGTGACGAAACACCCGCACCGATCCCGACGTCTGCGACACCACGATGGCGATGGCCTCTGAATCGCGCGAGATCCCCGCCGCCGCCATGTGCCGCGCCCCCAGGCCCAGCGGCACGTCGACGTCCTTGTCCTCGTCGAAGTTCAGATAGCGGCCGGCCGCCACCACCACGCCGTCCTCGCGCACCACGAACGCGCCGTCCAGCACCGCGAAGGCGTGCAGGGAATGTCGGACGTCCGGATTCATGATGTTCTTTTCGTCCTCTGAATAGCCCTGAAACGGATTCAGGGTCAGCTGCCGCGACTTCTCCATGACCGTGTTGGAATCGCCCACCACGAACAGCGCCCCCACCGGCCGTCCCTCCCAGCCCTCCACGCCAATGCTGACGGCCAGGTCCAGAAGTGCGTCCATCACCCCGGCCGACACACCTTCCGCCTGCAGGAACCCGAACGACCCGTCGTCGTCGTCCTGACCGACGGTGACCACCAGGATGGAATCCGGCATCGACGTCGGGTGCCGTGACAGCAGGCCCACCACCACGTCGCCTTCCTTGTAGATACCGCGCGCGATGCCGCCCACCAGGGCCAGCTTCAGCTTCTCCGGCCGTCCCAGGTCGTAATCCGGCAAGGGGATAACGGGAATGCCGGCGGCCTCCACCACCGGACGCTGGCTGGGGCTGACCACGGCCTGGACCAGTTTCTTGCGCGCCTTGGGTTTGCCCCGAAACGCGTCGTCGGGCAGCAAGAGATCGCCGACGTACAGCAGGTGGTCGGCGTGCGGCTTGGTCACCAGCGCGATGGCGGCGCGGATGATGTCGGTCTGGGCGGCGGTCGGTGTCTTCGCCATGGGCTGACCCCATGCTACGCTGAGGGAGGGCCTGCATGAAACTTCGTTCGGTCCAAGGATGGCTGCCCCTGGTCGTGGCGCTGCTGCTGATCGGCATCGCCTTTGACATCATCACCCGGTCGCGCATCTCGGCCACCACCGCCGTCGAATGCCAGGGTGAGTACGCCGACACGCTGCAGATCCAGTCGCCCAAGACCCGCGACATCGAACAGGGTCCGCGCAGCCAGTACAGCTACCTGGTGCGCAGCAGCGCCAAGTACGAATGTCCCTTCTTCGGCCCCGACGGCAAGCTGCGCCGGCGCCGCGTCCAGGCCAGCGAGGTGGGGAGCGCCTTCGCCTACGAACAGGTCGGCGGCGACACCTACCTGTTCACCAACGAGCACGTGGCCAGCTGGCCCGACGTCACCGACATGCAGCACCGGATCGACGGTGTCCCCGAGGGCTGCAAGCGCATGGAAGACAAGCTGCGCATCGTGCGCGACGAACGCGACGACTTCGAACCGGGGCAGATCCCCCTGACCCGCGTGGCGGTCGATCCGCTGCTGGACGCGGCCATCCTCAAGGCCAACCAGAAGCTGAACGTCATCCCTTACCACCTGGGCAAGAGCGCCGGCCTGCGCCAGGGCAACGCCGTGCTGGTGCGCGGATTTCCGCTGGGGGTCATGCAGGCGGTCAGCAGCGGCAAGATCGTCAACCCCTATGATCGCGATCAGGAACAGGGCTGGGACCACGTCGACTTCGTCATCGACGCGCTGCTGTCGGAGGGCAATTCGGGCAGCCCGGTGCTGGCGCTGTCCTGCAAGACGCGGGACCTGGAGCTGGTCGGCGTCTATCACGCCGGCTACAAGGGGCACGGCGCCCTGAACGTCGTGGTCGGCATCGATCAGCTGACCGATTTCATGCGCAAGAAAAAGCGCGTGCCACGCGCCCTGTCGGCCGAGGGCTCGGCGGGCGGCCTGGGCCTGGCCGAACGCACCCGCGTCCGCGACGCCCTGTCGGCCGGCACCATGCCGCTGTTCGATTTCGGCGGCCTGACCGTGCGCGCCGAGAGCGGCGACAGCGCGCTTTACTATCACGTGTACGGCCGTCAGTTTCCCCTCGACGAACGGCGCGCCATGGTCCTGGAAGACGCGGCCAAGACCGGCGCCTTCGGCGAGATGGGCCGCATCTGGGTGCAGGGGCCCACCGCCTGGCGCGAATGGCCGCTGTCGGCGCTGGGCAGCGACGAACGCGACCTGGTGGCGCGCGTCGGCGAGTCGATCCGCTTGCAGATCCTGCACACCGTCGACTACCGCCACGCCCTGGCCAACCCCGCCTCCCTCGAGGAACGCAAGCGGGGCCGCGAGCTGACCCGCCTGCTGGCCCGCGACATGCCGCTGGCCAAGGACCTGGCCAACAACCTCCTCGACATGGCCGAACGTCTCTCCATGGGCCGCGACAACAGCACCATCAGCGGGATCACCATGGAGGCGCCCCCCGTCCCCGCGCCCTTGCCCACCACCGGCCCGCCGGCGACGCCGGGTAAGTAGCCGCAGGCCCCGCCGCCCGGTTCAGCTATAGCGCTTGCGAATGAGAGCCAGCACGGCGTCGCGGGCGCAGTTGTCGCAGTAACCGAACCGCGACTTCATGACGTCCAGCGTGCTCTGGGCGGCGGTGGCGGCGTCGGACAGCATCTTGGACGGGCCGTCCGTCATCAACACCAGCAGGTCCTCGTTGATCTTGCGCACCTGTTTCTTGCGGTCGGAGAAGAACGACTCGCGCAGCTCGGCGATGGGCCTGGGGAAGATGCGCTCGTAGTCGGGCCGCTGTCGGGGATGGTCAATGGACCAGGCGCCGATGCGGGCGATCACCTCGCGGCGAAACTCGTCGCGGCGGGCGCTGACGTCCAGCATCCGTTCGATGTCGGTCATGAAGTCCTCGTCGGGATCCTCGTCGCGCCCGGTGATGGGGTTCGGAACCTTCTCCTTCTTCACCCAGTACGACACGTGCGACGCGTACCGCTCGAACTGCTCGATGTACCGCCGCTCGTCCACCAGCCCCATCGACGTGCGGACCTCGTCGTCGATCTTTTCGATCAGCTTGTCGCGCACCTGAAAGATGAACTTGCGGTTCTCGTGAAAGCCCCCGGGCAGCGGCTCTTGCTTGAGGAACTCGTACACGGTGACGCCGCGGACCAGCTCTTCCAGCTCGTCGAAGACGGCGAAGG
This sequence comes from Polyangia bacterium, assembly GCA_035577105.1. Lineage (GTDB taxonomy): Bacteria > Myxococcota_A > Polyangia > Fen-1088 > Fen-1088 > DATKEU01. The sequence goes on along the minus strand of DATLVT010000830.1, from coordinate 2,900 downwards.
GCGACAGGCACTGGTACTTGGGGCTCTGCGCGGCGTTCATGATGACCAGCTTGATCTCGCGCGGCGAGGCGCCGGTGCGCCCTTCATAGTTGGGATAGTTGTCCGACTCGCGCGCGATCTTCTCGATGCCGGCCACCAGCTCACGGTGCTGCTCCGGGCTCAGCCCTTCTGGCGTGTTGAGGTCGGCGTACAGCAGGGCCTTCTCCAGCGGTCCCAGCCTTCCCACCAGGTCGGCCAGCGACTTGCTGTATTTCTCGGCCAGCGGCTTCTTCATGCGGGTCAGCACCGCCCACAGCCCGGTGACCCAGGCCACGTGCGGGGCGACGTGCTTGCCCGATTCGCTGTGCGCCGAGACGATCTGCGCCTGATAGATGCGCTGTTCGATCTTGTAGTCCAGCAGGTACGGCACGCGCACCAGCTCCATGCGCCCCTTGAACGACTGGAACTCGGGGACCTCCTTGAAGGCCGCCAGGTAGCCCTCGTTGGACGACCCGATGAAGATGGTGTCCAGCTCCAGGCTGGCCACGTCCAGCGAGATGCGCCCCTGCTCGACCGTCCCCAGCAGGTACTTGTACGCCTCCAGCGGGCGCTTGAGCAGGTCGGCGAAGTCGACGACGCCCCGATTCCCGTCGACCAGCTCGCCCTGATATTCGTACAGCGTCAACGACTGCAGCGCCGGCGGCAGCGATGCCAGCGACCGGTCCATGGTCAGCTGCTTCGACCGAGCATCGACCGCCAGCTGCGGCTCCACCGTGGCCGCCGCCTGGCGATAGCGCCGCGACACATAGAACCGCTCCACCTGCACGTGGCGCAGCACCTTGCCCAGATCGCCGTGATAGGACGACAGCAGGGCCTCGAAGATCTGGCGGTTGCGGTGCGACAGATCGCCGCGCAGCAGATAATCGGCCGGCCGGAACCCGGCGGCGATGGCCGGCCCCAGCCGCTGCTGGATCAGGTCGCGGCGCTTGCCCCGTGGCAGCAGCAGCAGCGGGTGGTCGCGCATCTCGTCGACGATCTTCGCCTCGATGAGATCGTCCTCCAGGTAGGCGAACGTGTCGGCGGCGCCGCCCGACTGTTCAAAGCCGCCCCCGCCGAACCCTATCCCCCCCTTGGTCAACTTCTGCGACGGGAAGATCCAGTTGAACCGGTACAGCGCGCCTTCTTCCAGGCTGGAATAGTGCTCCATCCCCCGCTGCAGGCAGGAGACGAACGTCGACTTGGCGCTGCCGTTCGGTCCGTGCAGCAGGATGAGCCGATTGGTGCGCCCCTCGCGGGCAAAGTTGGAGATGAGGCGATAGACGGCCCCCTGGACCTCCTCCTGCCCCATCAGCGCGTCCTTGCCACCGTCCCAGGGCGTGTCGAACAGCTTCCAGCGCAGCGACGTCCCGCGCGGCGTCCGCACGGTCTCGGTGCCATAGTGGTCCATCACGTCGCGGACGTACTGCGCGGCCGAGCGCACCTGCTTGGCGGCGTCGGCGGCGAACAGCGTGAAGTACTCGCCGAACGACATCACGCGCCGGTTGCGCGCAAAGCTCTCCCGCATCTCGCCGGTGGCCTGGGTCAGCCAACCCTTGGCGTCGAAAGGCTCCCCTGCGACCGGGAGCGGAGTGCGCGGATATTCTCCGGTTCCCATGTTATCTGACGGTACCATGCGCCATGCGGTTGATCTACCCGACTCCCGCAGGTGAAATGCATAACTTCCCCTCGATGACCGTCCACAGTAAGAAGAGGCCCATGAGTTCGAAGCGTCCGTCATTGCCATTGCGAACGATCCTGGTTGTGGTCCTCCTCCCGCTCCTCGCGGGCGGCCTTGCCCAGGCGGCCGATGCGCCTGCCTCCGCCGCGGCCTCCGTCACCGCCTCTGCCAAACCGGCCAAGGCCGGCAGCAACAAGGCAGGCGCCAAGGCAACGGGCGCGGGCGCCGCATCCGCAGAATCGGCGGCCACCGGCGACACCCCCGGCCCAGGCTCGGGCAAGAGCGGACCGCCGCCCGCGAATTCCAGCCCGATGGCCGAACTGAAGAAATCCAACGCGGCGCTGGACAAGGTGCTCAAGAAAGACCGCCCCGACTGGTCGCCCGAGGCCGAGCTGCAACGAGCGGAAGTCCGCAAGGTGGTCGGGTCATTCCTGGATTATGGCGAGCTGGCCCGGCGCGCGCTGGCGCGCCACTGGGACACCCTGACGCCCAAGCAGCGGCAGGAATTCGTCAGCACCCTGCGGGAGCTGGTCGAACGCAGCTACCTGCGCCAGATGCACAGCAGCCCGAACTACAACATCAAGTACGAAAAGGAGACGAAGGACGGCAGCGAGGCGGCCGTCACGGCCGTCCTCAGCACGCTTTCGCGCGGGAAAAAGGTGAACCTGGCCCTCGAGTACAAGATGCTCTGGAAGGACCACTGGGTGGTCTACGACGTCCTCACCGACGACCAGAGCATGCTGGAAAACTATCGCGCCGAGTTCAACAAGATCATCACCAAGGAGTCCTTCGACGCCCTGATGACAAAGATGAAGAGGAAGCTCGACGAGAAGGCGGAAGATTGAGCGTGCAAGGGGGCTGCCGCCCCCTCCCACCAGCACTGCCCTCGTGACAGGAGCCGTGGTCAGATCTGGCTTGGCATGTGGTGTCGCCGGCGGGCAAAGCCCGCCGGCGATCCCGATCCGAGACAGAGTAACCTCGGGTTCAAACATGCTGCGGGTTGCGGTGGGCGTGGTTGCTGTGTTGAACCTGCTGGCGGCGGCGGGGTGCTCGGGCGATTGCTGCGCGGTCGACAGCTTCCCCATCATCGGCGCGCGGGCGCCGCTGGGACCGCTGTCGGCCACGGCGCCGGGCGGGCTGCTGGCGGCCGCCAGCGATGACGCCGACGGCGCCGCCGGGTTCAAGATGCTGATCGATACGGGCA
>DATLVT010000829.1:0-5387 GCA_035577105.1 Polyangia bacterium | reverse complement strand
ACGTCTGGCCGCGCCACACAGTGATCGGCGTGGCGAAAGTCTTGCCGTTCGCCGGGCAGGCGCTGGGCCCGTCGGAGGTGCTGCTGGTGCAGGGGGTGCAATACCCGTTCGGGTTGCTGAGAGAAATGTAGGGGTTCTTGTAGGGGCTTCCGCTCTGGAAGCCGCCGATGCGGCCGGGAACGGTGGCCTTGTCGAATGACGGGCCGTTGCAATAGAAGGCGTCGATGGTGCCCGCGCTGTTGGGGGTGAAGATGTTGCCGAAGAACGTCCCCTCACGATTCGGGTACCAGGCGGACTGCCCCCACCCGACCGCGCTCATCGGCGAGTCGAGCCACAGCGGGATGTGGACGCCGGTGGTGTTGACGTGCGCCATCAGGCAGGCCGAGATCGATTCCTGGCAGGTCTGATCGCAAGCGCCGGTTTCCCAGGCGGGCGCCACGCCGATGGCGCCATAGAACGTGTACCAGCTGTTATTTTGATCCTGCTTCGTGATCTGATGGCCAGCCGGCAGCGCGCAGCGAACCAGATAGGAGATCGTCGTGCGCCCGTCGTTGCTGCTCATGAGGCCGTTGTACGAGTTGAGGCCGTTGTATGAGTTGAGGCCGTTGTAGACGTTCAATCCGTTGTACGTCCCGAGACCGTTGTAGCTGGTCAGGCCGTTGATGTCGGGCAGCCCATTGAGCGAGGCAGTCGAGGCGCCCTCGGCTTCATCGCTGCTGCTAGTGACGTCTTGCTCCTTGCAACCGAGCCCCACCGTGGCGAGGACGAGCAGAGAATTGCGGACAATCGAGAGACGCATATACAAACATAAAGCATGTAATATGCCATACTATATTCATGGCCATATGTTGTTTAAATATATGAAATATTAGGTATTTTGTGGGACCGCCCTGTGAGCCGTTGTCCAGGGGCCAACAATTGTTGCGCCCCCAGCAACAGCCGACGCGCAGCCTGCTGGCCGGCAGTGACGAGGCCCGACGCCGTTGGTGGTCGTCAGGCCTTTCGCTCAGCGCTGGCGGCGCGCGGGGGGCGACCCGCGCCGCGGATCAGGGCCACCGCCAGCAGGCTCGAAACAGGACCGGGGGAACCATCATCTGCGCTCCCCGGCGATGGCTCTCGCGGGCGTGGGGAGACTGCTTTGAAGTCAATCAAGGTAAGGGCGTGCCGATTACCTCGAAGTAGTGCAGGCCGTCGCCGACGTCGGGACAGACGAAGGTCGCCCGCCCGGTCGCTGGTTTGAATGACACCTCGGTGCCGTCGCACAGCACCCGGTAGTTCGTCGCACAGCTGGCCGACTTCGAGACCTCGTGCTCGAGGCCGTGTGTCTGCGGCGTCGGCCTGTAGTGAACGACCAGGTGGCCGCGCATGGGGCGTTCGATCAATGTGATGTCGCCGGCCACGGCGCGCGGGAACCAGCGCGACACGACCTTTGTCGTGGCCGGCCATTCCTGGCCGTCGGGACCAGTGAAACCCCAGTTGCCGGAATCCCAGACCCAGGCCGTGCCGGACACGATCAGCGAAATCCTGGCGTAAAGGCGCCGCTGCTTCGCAACCGTCCGCGTTCAGTTCACGATGATCCCCGGACAACCGTAGGTCGCCTTGATGTCCTTGATCTTTCCCCCCTGGGAAGCGCTGCACCACGCTCCGTAGAGCTGAACGGCAGTCTTGCCGGCGGTGTAGTCCCAGCCGTTCTGGTGCGTCGGATCGGCCGGCACCTTGGTTCCGTCGGCGGTGACGGCGACGTTCGACGGATCGGGCGGCACGCCGCCCAGGTTGAACGAGCAGGAGCCGATCAACCCTCCGATGGTGCCCAGCACGCCGACCAGATCAGCGGTGTTTGAAACCGGATAGTAACCGGGCGCCTTGGGCTGCGGTCGACCGCCGGCGACGGCCATCGCCGAGAGAGTGGCCTGCGCGTCGACGACGTTACCGATGCCGACGACGAACACCGGGATCCCCATGGCCACGCTCTCCCTGACGGCGCTCACCGCGGCGGCGGCGTCGGAGGCGTTCTGATCCCCGGAGACGCCGCAGTTTGGTTCGCCGTCGGTGGCCAGCAGGATGTACTTGGGATGTCCGTCGTTCAGTGACGAAAGATAGAGGCTGGCCCCGGCCAGCGCGCCCCGGGTGGGCGTGCCGCCGTTGGGCAGCGCCGTGGCGATCACGTTGCGAATGGCCCCGCTGGTCTGGTCGGCGACGGGAACCGCGATGTTCGTCGAGATCCCGCAGCTGGAGTTCTCGGGAAACAATTTCAGTCCCCAGCGAATGTTGCCGTCGGTCTGTCCCACCACTTGATTGATGGCGGCGGTCATCTGCGGCCACTTTGACGTCGGGCCGCAATTGACGCCGGTCAAGGTCAAACAGATCTGGCCGTCGGGCGTCTCACCCATCGATCCCGATCTGTCCAGCACGACCAGAAGATCGGGGGTCACCTTGTCCAGACCGAACGTCTTGACGCCGCAGGTCGCCGCGGTGGTGCCGCTGCCGCCGCCGGTGGCGTGGCCGCCGTTGCCGCCCGGCATCACGACCGTCACGGACGTGACGCTGCCCCCGGTGCCGGCGCCGGGACCCGCCGGATTCGTCCCCGTCGGTGCGGTCAGCTCATAGCTCCCGCCTTCGCCGGCGCAGCCCGCGACGATCATTGCCGAACCCAGAGCCACCAGACGACGTCCGCCGTGCATGCTGCCCTCCATCAATCGACGTTGCGGGACGGCGCGCTCTGTCGTCGCCACAGGCGACGGGCGCCGGGGCCGTCCTTATCAATCTAGTAAGGACATGTGAGGTAAACGAGTCACGGGTTCTTTGGGCCCGGCCCATCAGCGCGCGCCCCCCACAACACACGTCCTGCGCGCAGCGGTGACTCGGTTGGCGGACACGACCGTACTAGATCGAATGAAGGTCGCCCAATCGTGAGACGACGGTTCTATCGCCCGGACTTTTCTGTCGGAGGGAACGACATGTTGACTCATCGGCCCAGAAATCAGTCGGAGCTTTCGAATCTGATACCCACCGGGACGGAGACGCAGGTTCGTCCGCCGTCGCCGTCGCCGTCGCCGTCATCTGCCTCCCGGCCGCGCGTCGCGCAGAACGACAACGGGCGTCCGTCGTCTCCCGGTGTCCGCGTCGATCACGATCTGCCGTCGCTGGAGACTCGTTACGAGCTGCACGATCAGATCGCGCGCGGCGGGATGGCCACCGTCCATCTCGGCCGCTCGCTGGTGCCGGGTAAACCGGGCGTGGTGGCCATAAAGAAGTTGCTTCCGCACCTGGCCGAATCGCCGCGCTTCGTGGCGATGTTCGTCGACGAGGCGCGACTGGCGGCGCACGTGCGCCATCCCAACGTCGTCGCGCCGGAGGATCTGGTCGTGCACGGTCCGGGCGCCGAGCTCTGTCTGATCATGTCCTACGTTCACGGCGAGACGCTGAGCCGCTTGCTGGGACAGACCGAGCGGCGCCAGCGTCCCACCCACCCGGGCATCGCCGCCGCGATCATGCTGGACGTGCTGCGCGGATTGCAGGCGGCGCACGTCGCCACCACCGGCGACGGTCGGCCTCTGGGTCTGGTCCACCGCGACGTCTCTCCGCAAAACATCATGGTCGGCGTGGACGGCCGCGCCCGGGTTCTGGATTTCGGCGTGGCCCGCGCGCGTCTCTTCGACCAGGCCGACGCCCGCAAGGAGCGGGTCGGCAAACCGTCCTATCTGTCGCCGGAACAAATTCGGTTTCAGGACGTCGACCAGCGGACCGACGTGTTCGCCGCGGGGATCGTGCTGTGGGAGCTGTTGACGGGGCAGCGTCTGTTCCAGCACGACAACCCGAGGCTGGCGTGGGTGAAGATCCTCTCGTGTCCCATCACGCCGCCCAGCCAGTTCAACCCCGCGGTGTCGCCCGCGCTGGACGCGGTGGTCCTGCAGGCGCTGCAGCGCGATCGCGCCGAACGGTTCCCCAGCGCGCGCGCGTTCGCGCTGGCGCTGGAGGCGGCGGTGCGCCCCGCGGGGACGCGCACCATCGCGCAGTGGGTGAACGACCTGCGCGGCCACAAGCTGGGCCAGCGGGCGGCGTACATCAGCGCGATCGTGAATTCACCGGTGCGTCGGCCGGCGCGATGGTTGCCGATCCTGGCGGCCGGTGCGCGGGCGGCCAGGGTGCGCCTCACGCAGTGGGTGCAGCGGGCGAGCCGGGCCGCGGAGTCGCTGGCGACGACGTGGCGGCGCGGCGGTCGCCGCCAGCGATGGGGCGTGTTGGGCCTGGTGCTGATCTTGATCGCCGCGCTGGCGCCGGCGGCGAAGTCCTTGCCGGTGGCGGCGGTGGCGGCCGGATCGGCGCCGCTGATCATTCCTTTGACCGCCGGGATGCGACCGGTGACGGTTCCCATCCAGCCGGTGAAAGCCGGGCCGGTGGTCGAACCGGCGCCCGCCGCCAATGACCGCGGTGACGCCAACGACGGGGCTGACATCTTCATCGAAGACGATCACGCGGTCACCATCGAGGGGGAGCCGGTGGTGCGGCGGGCGCCGATGCGCGAGCTGACAGGTTCCGAGGCGCCCCTGGCCTTGACGGCCGCGAAAAAGACGGCGCCGACGACGGCGCTGTCGCGGATGGCGGTAAGCAACATCGTCGCGTTGCAGAGGCGCGCGCTGCAGGCCTATGGCCGAGGTGAATACGAATCCGCCAACCGCATGCTGCGGCTGGCGCTGGCCCAGTCGGCGGCCGCACGTCTGCAAAAGCATCCGGCGACCGCCACGACGTATGTCTACATGGGCCTGGTGCTGGCAGGCGGGTTTGGTCAGTCGCAGCTGGCGGCGGCGGCCTTTCGCCAGGCAAGGCAGATCAACCCGCACGCCTTCCTGCCGCCCCAGTACGCGACGCCGACCATTGGCGCCGCGTTCAGTGAGGCCTTCCGTGGCAACGGCGTCTGAGCGCGGAGCGATCAGATCCCGCCGCCCACCGGCCGGCAGCGTCCCGCCGCGCATTGAAACGGTGGGCAGCAATCGGCGTCGGTCTGGCAGGCGGTGCACGCGCCCTGGCGACAGGCCGGCGCGGCGCCGCTGCAATCGGCGCAGCCTTGGCACGTGACGGGCGTGTTCGGGCAAGCGGCCCCTTCCAGCACCGCCTGATCATAGTGAACGGTGACGGCGCCCCCCAGCGAGAAGTGGCTGGCGTAGACCGAACCGGTCAGGTCGGTGGCGGCCGGCAGGGTGACCAGGGCGCCGGGAGCGTGGATGTTGGCGCCCACCGCCTTGCCGCCGGGCAGAGTCACGGTTGACCCGCCGACGTAGACGCGCACGTTGCCCGCCCGCGCTCGATTGCCGAACGCCGTCGCGCCGCCCAGTGACAGGTTGCCGCCGACGAACAGGTCCAGCTCGGCGCCGGGCGCCAGATCGATC
>DATLVT010000828.1:0-5903 GCA_035577105.1 Polyangia bacterium | reverse complement strand
CCTTGCGCATCACCAGCATGCGGTGCTGCTTGGCGAACCCGATCGGCACGTGCGTGGTCAGCTCGACGTCGATCTCGTCGGCCTTCACGTCGGCGCGATAGGCGATCCCCAGCTGCCGCCCCAGCGCCTGCAGCACGTCCTCCTCGGTGACGGCGCGCATCTTGATCAGGATCTCGCCGATGCGCCCGCCTTCGGTCGTCTGCGTCTGCAGCGCCTGCTCGATGACCTCGGGCGACAGGCCACCGACCGGGCCGCCCGCCACCACCGGCGGACGCGCCGCCAGCAAAATCTCGCCGAGACGCTTGGACGCCATGCTCGCCTACTTCACCACCGGAGGCGTGGCCGGCGGCGTGGCCGGCGCCGTCGGGGCCGGCGGCTTGGTTCCTGGCGGCGATGCCACCGTCGGTGTCGGCGCCGGCGTCGCCGCGCCGTTGCCGTTGCCGCCGCCTCCCGGTGGATGATAGCCGGGCGGCAATTCCACCGGTCCCTGCTCGTCCTCCGAATCACGCTCCCGCAGGCGCTGCATCTCGCCCTCTTCGTTCTCGACGTCGCGCGCGGCGCGGTTGATCTCCTCCAGCATGCCGCGCTTGCGGCGATAGTCGATCTGCGCCTCGGGGTTGGGTCGATCCTCGCCGCCAAACCGCTCCACGAACTCGCGGCGCTCCTTCATCTTCTTCTCCAGCACCCGGCGCAGGTCCGACTGATCGGAGATCACATAGGGAGTGAGCGCGATGATGAGGTTGGTCTTCACCACGTGGTGGGTGGTGTTGCGAAAGAAAAATCCCAGTATAGGGATGTCGCCCAGGATGGGGATCTTGATGACGCTGTCGATGGATTTGTCGGACATCAGGCCGCCAATCAGGATCGTCTGCTGATCCTTGGCCACCACGATGGTCTTGGCCGTGCGCTCTGACGTCGACGGGCCGAGGTTACCGGCGCCGCCGGGCGCCAGCTCGGAGATCTTCTCGTCGACCTCCAGGCGGATGATGTCGTGCTCGTTGACGTGCGGGGTCAGCTTCATCTCCAGCGCCACCTTCTCGCGCTGGACCTGGGGAAACAGGCCGCCCACGCCCAACCCCAGAGCGCCCAGACCACCCGCCGCCCCCGCGCCCGCGCCGCCCGGCAGGCCGAGGGTGCTGACCGGAAACGGGATGCGCGAACCGACGGAGATCTCCCCCTCCTCGTTGTTCATGATCAGGAGGTGGGGATTCGACAGCACGTCGACGTTACTGTTGGTCTGCAGCGCCTTGATGAGCACGCCGAACGACGGGATCGACGCCGTCGCCGTCACGCTGTTGCCGATGCTCTGCGCTTCGGCCGCGCTCAGCACCGGGCCCAGGACGCCTGCCAGCATCGTCTCGGTGATCGAGCTGGCCGGGAACAGCGTCTTGGCCGGATTCAGGCCGCCCACGATCAAGCTGGGGTTGTCCATCCCGAACAGGTTCTTGGGCAGCAGGCCGTGCCACGAAGTCCCCAGGTCACGCTGCTTGTCCAGCGTCACTTCCATGATCAGCGCCTCGACGAAGATCTGCTTGCGCGGCGAATCCAGCCGCTCGATCACCTTGCGCAGCGCCTGATAATCCTTCAGCGACGAAAGGACGATCAGCGAGTTGGTCGGGCGGTCAAAGTTGATGCGCACCTCGCCCTCGAACAGCAGCGCCGAGCCGCCGCCCGTCCCGCCCGGCGTGTTCGGCGCCGGCGCCGGCGTCGGCGCCTGGGGCGTGGCGCCCGGCCGGGTCCGGCTGCGGCCGCCCGCCGCCCCGCTGACCGAGACCCCCGTCACCGCGCCCAGCGTCTGGGCCAGCTCGTCGCAGTTGGCGTTCTCGCAGTAGTAGACGTGAATGCGTCCGTCGCCCCCTTCGATTGGGACGTCCAGCTTGCGCAGCATGGTCAGCACGCGGGCATAGGCCCGTTCGTTGGCGATCAGGATCAGCTGGTTCGATCGCTCGTCGGGGATGATCTTCGAGATGGTCATCTCCGCCGCCAGATCGCTCTGCTTGCCCGCCGGCTTGGCCCCCCCGGCCGGCGGCGGCGTGGATGCTCCCCCCTTCTTGCCGCCCAGTTGATTGACCTGGAAGATCTCCGCCAGCTTCTGCGCCATCTCCGAGGCGGCGGTATTCTTCATGCGAACGATCCAGATCTTCTCGCCGGCGCCCGGCTGATCGATCTCGTCCAGGATGCGCAGCATGCGGCTCAGGTTCGAGGCCAGGTCGGTGATGATCAGCGCCGACTGCGGGGCGTAGACGACGATGTCCCCCTGCTCGCCCTTGATGCGGGTCAGCACCTGGGCGATCTCGTTGACGTCGGAGTTCTCCACCCGCACCAGTCGGGTGACGAACGCCTCGCTGAGGGGGATGTTCGAGTCGAGGCCGTAGACCGGGATGTTGGTCGACTTGGCCCGCATCGTCTCGATGATGCGCAGAAACTTCCCGCTCGGCTCGACCGTCAACCCCACCGAATCCAGCGCCGACAGGAACAGCCGGTAGGCCTCTTCGGGCGTGATCAGCTGCGGCGCGATGATGGTGACCTTCTTGCTGTTGGCCGGGATGGTCCCGGGCAGCAAGAACTGCTTGCAGGTGATGGACGAGATCCACGACAGCAGGTCACCCAGCTCGGTGTCCGGCTTCATGTTCAGCTTGACGATGCGCTTGTTGGCCGGGAACTTCTTGCACGAGTTGAACTCGTGCTCGCCGGCCAGCTCGGGCACGGCCCCCGGCCCCGACGCCGAACCCGACAGCGGCGGGTTGCCCGGCACCGCGGCGGTCGGCGGTGTCACCCCGACGGGCAGGGTGGTTGGCGGCGGCGGCAGCCGCACCGGCCCCAGCTTGCGGTTGAGGCGTTTGATCGACGGGCCCGGCGTGGGCGGCGTGGCGGGCGCGCCACCGATCGCGGCCGGCGGCCCGCCCGGAGGCGCGTCGACCTTGACCGCCTTCTGATCCGCGCCGACCACCACCGCCGCCAGCGGCGTCTGCGCCGACGCGGTCGCCGTGGCCAGGGCCAGGGCCAAAAGCGTCGCCGCCCCCGCGCCAACCGCGGCCGGCGTCACCCCTGCCCGCGCCCTTACCTTCAGCCTCGTCTGCGATTCGATCTTCATCGGATGTTGTATTCCTTGGTTACTTTCGTGCCATTGCGTTCCAGCCCGACGGACAGGTGGCTGGCAGAGCGAAGCTTGGTGTAAACCTCGAGCGCCTTGTCCGGGCTGCTCATGTCCAGGCCATTGATCGCCGAGATGACGTCGCCGTTCTGAAAGCCGATCTTCGCGAACGGTCCGTCGGGCCGCACGCTGAACAGACGAAAGCCGGCCGCCTTGCCGTCCTTGATCTCCGGAACGATGCGCGCCGCGCGTGACAGCACGCTCATGTTGCTCAGCAGCGAATCGACGGTGGCGCGCTGGACCTCATAGTTGTTCTCGCTGATCTTCTTGACGCCCTTCTCCATCTCGGCCATCAGCGGATCGCCCGACGGCGGGGGCGGCGGCGCGCTGGGCGACGGCACTCCCGCCGCCACCTGACCGCCCGCCTTCTCGATCAGGTCCAGGTATTCCTTGCGTCCGTTGACCTCCAGGTAGACCCGCGTCTCTTCGATGTCGGTCAGCTTGGCCTCGCGGATCTTCGAACCGATGGCGTAAGGCCCGGCGAACTTCTCGTCGTTGTCGCGGATGATGGCCATCGACCAGCGCGGGTCGACCGGCGCCGGCGCGAACATCACCGCCAGCAGGCGAATGGGGAGGCTGGTCTTCACCGGACCGGTGTCGACCGGCGCGGCGGTCTCGTTCTTCGGCCCACCCAGGATCGGCGGGCAGGTCGAACAGAATATGTTCCGCTTCAGGATCTCCTCGGTCTGCTTGCTGTAGACCGTGGCGTTGCCCAGATTGGCCGGTCGCATGATCCGCTTGGCCGGCGGCGGCAGGCCGCGGGTCAGGCTGGATTCGATGATGGTGGCGGTGGCCCGCGCGCCGAACATCGCGCACAGGGCGATCACCGCCAGATCAATCGCCCACAGGTACTTTCGCAGCAGGGTTTCCACAGGTCCGGGGCTGATTCAAAGCAACGCCGGGGCCAGGGCGAATGGCGATGGACTCCTGCGATCTCGCCTGGTTAGCGGTGTCCACCCACAGGGACGGCCTGCCAATTTGGCACGCCCGGATCCTCGTCCGCCGCCCCGTTCTTGCCCGGGTCCTCACCGTCGTCCAGCGCGGCCGGCCGCTCTTCTTCCAGGCGGCGATAGATGGTGCGGGTGGCGATGCCCAGCAGCTGCGCGCAGAGGCGCTTGTCGCCGCCGACGTGGGCCAGGGTGGCGTGGATGACCCGACGCTCGATCTCTTCCAGCGGCGTCCCCACCGCGAACGTCAGCGATCGGCCGTCGCCGTTCGCCGCGCCGCCGGTGCGCACCTCGGGCGGCAGGTCGTCCAGCTCGACGGCCGAGCCGCGGCACAGGACCACGGCGCGCTCCACCGAATTCTCCAGCTCGCGCACATTCCCCGGCCACTCGTGGCGGGTCAGGGCGTCCATGGCCGCCCGCGAAAAACCGGCCAGGCGGCGGCCGTTGCGCTCGGCGTACAGCGACAGAAAATGCTCGGCCAGAAGCGGGATGTCGTCGCGCCGATCTCTCAAAGGCGGGATCGGCACGGCGATGACGTTCAGCCGGTAATAAAGATCCTCGCGGAAGCGCCCCTCGCGGACCGCCGCCCGCAGATCCTGATTGGTGGCCGCCACCAGCCGCAGGTTGACCCGGTTGGTGCGACCGCCCAGCCGCTCCACCTCGCCCTCCTGCAGGACCCGCAGCAGCTTGACCTGGACGTGCGTCGGGATCTCCCCGATCTCGTCGAGAAACAGCGTGCCGCCGTCGGCCTGCAGGAAACGCCCGTCGTGGCGCTGCACGGCGCCCGTGAAGGCGCCTTTCTCGTAACCGAACAGCTCGGCCTCCAGGATCGTCTCCGGCAACGCCGCGCAGTTCACCGGCACGAACGGGCCGCCCGCCCGCGGCGATGAATCGTGAATGGCGCGCGCCAGCAGCTCCTTGCCGGTGCCCGATTCGCCCAGCAGCAGCACGGTGGCCAGCGACGGCGCCGCCTGCATGACGATGTCCATGGTGCGCCGCCAGGACAGCGACTGGCCGATCAACGTGCGCTTCTTGTGGGCCGCCAGCTGCGCGCGCAGCGAACGGTTCTCCTGCACCAGCGACCGCTTTTCCAGCGCCTTGCCCACGACCCGCAGGAGGTGGGCGCGCTTGAGGGGCTTGGTCACGAAATCGTAGGCGCCCTGCTTCATGGCATCGACGGCGTTCTCGACGGTGCCGTAGGCGGTCATCAAGATCGTCTCGGTCTCGGGCGAGACGCTGCGGCTGGCCCGCAGCAGATCGATCCCCGACATGCCTGGCATCATGAGGTCGGTGACCAGCACGGACACCGGCTCGCGACGGATCAGCTCCAGCGCTTCGCCGCCCGAGCCGGCGGTCAGCACCCGCAGCGATTCACGCTCCAGGATCTTTTGCAGCGAATCGACGATCCCAGGCTCGTCATCGACCACCAGCACGGTGGGCGCCCCGGCTGGCACCGCGGCCGGACCTTCGTGCAAAAGCGCTGCATCCTTCATGGGCGACCTTCCCCTTCTTTCCGGAAGAAACTACTTCAACGCGGATGCCAAGTTGGCTACCGCACTGTAAGTATCTAAGATCACACAAACGAAAGCCACGACAACTTGTCCCGGACGGCCAGTCTGGTGTCATTTTGACAGCGAGCCCGGGGCAGGGTTCAGGACTGTGCCAGTTTGACAAGCCGCCGGCGGACCGGGCCTGGGCCTTGGGTGATCGGGGGTAAGACGGCCGCCGCCGGCGGCGGCGCGGTCACGGCGCCAGGCAGATCTCTCCCAGGGCGGTGCTGTTGAACGTGGTGGTTCCGGTGC
>DATLVT010000827.1:0-3276 GCA_035577105.1 Polyangia bacterium | reverse complement strand
GATGCAGGTGCGGGATGAGGGCCAGCGACACCGAGAAACGCACGCGATCGCCCAGCCGGCCATGGTCAAGCCACCGGCGCAAGCTCCACAGCGAGGAGAGACAGGCGGCCGTCGCCAGCGTGTAAGGACGCGCCTCGCACGCCAGAGAGACGACCCACAGATTCGCCAGGAAAGGCAGCACCGCCGTCGGTCCGGCGCCACGGCCCACGAAGGACTCGGCGAGCCGGTAAACGAAGAAGGCGCTGACCAGCGCACCCGCCACCGCGGGAAGGCGCAGCCACAGCTCCATGTGAGGGGCGCGGGGAAAATAGAACAGCGCCTCGACGTACCCGAACAGGATCGACTGCCCCGGGTTGGCCAGCTTGGCGCGCGCGACTGTCCATCCGCCTTGCGCCTGCCAGGCCGAGAAGGTCTCGTCCAGCTTGAGGCCCCAGAGCAGGCGCGGCACCCAGCCCATCACCACGACCGCGGCGACGAGGAAGATGAAGGTGATGCGCAGCCATCGTGGAATGTCCTCGGCTCCTTCGCTCCCTTTGCTCCACGACGGGCCGGTCATCGTCGAATGCCAGGAAACCCCGGGCGCGGCACGCCCTCTTCGCTACGGGCGAACAGCCGCTCGACGGGGCCAGCGCAGAGTTCCGTCCAGTCTGGCGATTCCGTCATGGCCGCCGCCAGCGGACGGTCCTTGTTGACGACCGCCACGCGGACGTCGAGTGCCCGCAGCCGCTGCTGCCAGCCCGGGCGCGCGCCCATCACACCCGTCAGCTCCTCGATCAGCTTGCCGCCGTACATGTCCCGCCCGTCGATGAAGACGCGCCGGCCTGGGTACAGCGCATGTATCAGATAACCGCCCCAGCCGTATTCGTTGGCGATGTTGCCCTGCAGGTTGCGCTCCTTGATGCA
Source organism: Polyangia bacterium (assembly GCA_035577105.1). Lineage (GTDB taxonomy): Bacteria > Myxococcota_A > Polyangia > Fen-1088 > Fen-1088 > DATKEU01. The sequence continues at coordinate 2,373 of DATLVT010000827.1, read as the reverse complement.
CGACACGGCCGTCGCCGGGTAACCGACGTCGCTGGGGCGTGCTCCGATGTTGGCGGGCAGCTCCTTGCTGGCCGCCAGCAGCACGGCGATCCCGGCGACGATCAGTGGCACGAATGCCAGGATGAATCGCCAGCGCACCTCCGCCACCCCCGCCCGCAGCCGCGGCAGCACCGCCTGGAGCCTGGCCCCGACAAGGGGCACCAGGACCACCGCGCACAGCGGGATGTGTCGCATCGACCGCAACGCCATCAGCACCACGACCACCGCCCACAGCACTTCGGTCGCTCCCAGCGGAGAGGCCGCCAGCCCCAGAGCCATCGTCGCCAGCAGCAGCCCTGCAAAGAGCATCGTGCGCGGGTCGTCGAAGCTGGGCGAGTGCCACTCGGCGATGGTGGCCAGCCCGTACGCCGAGGAGGTCGCATAGCCGAACGGGTGCAAGACCAGCCGCCACCCCCAGGGATTGAGGAAGCAGGCGGCGATTCCCAGCGCACCGGCCACGAGGAGAGGACGGAGCGGAACGGCACCTGCCGCCGCTCGCCCGTCCAGCCGCCGGCCAAGGACGGCCAGGATGGCCAGCGCCAGCAGTGCGAACCCCATCACCCAGCCGCCGTGAAGGTTGATCCAGACGAGCAGCAGAGGCGGAAACCACCACAGCCGTCCGCGACGCGCCTGCCGGTACGCGGTCAGCCCGAACGCAACCACCGCGACGAACAGCACGGTGATCATCTGGGTGCGCACGTTGGCCGGTGGCTTCGCCACGGCGAACCAGACCATGGTGAGAAGGGCGGACGCCGGCTCACCCAGCTGGCGGCGGCGGCAGGTGGCATAGACCACCAGCGCCGTCAGCAAGGTGATCGCCGTGAAGACGACGACGTTGCCGGCGTAACCGAATTGGCTGGCAACCGCGTACAGCAGATAATCGCTGAGCCAGGAGGAGTTGACCCACGCTCGGCCTGCAGCAGTGAACGAGAAAGGATCCGTGCGCGGCACGCTCCCCGTCTCCGCGATCACCTGCCCCGTCCGTTCGTGCCACCAGTAGTCAGGGTCGGTGATGGCATAGACCTGTGCGACCGCCATCAGCACCAACAGGGGCGCCAGCAGCGCCACCGCCTTGGCCCGCCCCGGCGCTCCCGCCGGCGTGTCGTGCGGGGACTGGTCGTCGGGTTCAGGCCGCCGCATGGCCACTCGATGATACGCTGATTATCGAGGACGCCGTTGCGGCACAATAGACCCGTGGCCGGCAACCAGAGGAATCGAGACGACGCCCGTTGACCCCGGCGGCTGGACGTCCGCTGGCCGTGCTGTGCCTGGCGGCGGCGTGGTTATCCGCGGGGAGTGAGCCCTTCGTCGGCGCTCTCGCGGGGGCGCGCGAGCCGATCGATTTTGCCCGCGATTACCTGGCGGCCCATGTCCGCGTTCACCGGGGCCGAGGCGCGGCGCCCATCGATGCGAGCGGGAATGCCTACGCCGCGGCCATCGGCGTGCCGCCCGTGGTGATGCTGGCAGCGCCCTACTATGTGCACCCACCGGCGGCCCAGCTGCTGGTGCTGCCGCTGGTGCCGCTCGGCTTCCGAGGCGCGGCGCTGGTCTGGCTGGCGCTGTCCCTGGTCGCGCTGGGCGGGCTGGCGCTCATGCTGGTCGCCGTCGTCACGGGTGAGCAGCGCCCGCGCCCGTTGCAGGTGGCCGTGGCGTTCGGGTTGCTGGTGCTCTGGCCGCCGGTGCTGCACAACCTGGCCAAGGGGCAGTGGTCGATCTTCCTGGCGACCCTGGTGGCGGCCGGCTGGCGCGCGCTCGACCGCGGGCGACCACGCACGGCCGGGGCGTGGCTGGGTCTCGCCGCCAGCCTGAAGGCCACGCCGCTGTTGCTGCTCGGCTATCTGATCTTGCGACATCGTCGCGCCGCAGGGGCGATGGCGGCGATGGTGCTCGCCGCCGGGCTGGCCTCCCTGGCGGTCTCGGGCGTCGAGCCGTGGCGGGTCTGGCTGGCCGCCGCGGCGCCCAACGTCCTTGCGTGGCAGACCTGGCTGGTCAACACCGCCTCGGTCAATGGCCTCTTCGCGCGGCTGTTCACCAGCAGCGCGTTTGCCCGGCCGCTGCTGGACGCGCCCCTGCTGGCGCGCGTGCTGACGGTGACCGTCGCGGCGGCGCTGCTGGCGGTGGCCAGTCTGTCCAGCTGGCGCGCGGCGCGATCTCCGACCGAGGACCGGCGACTCTTTGCCACCTGGACGACGCTGGTGGTGGTGCTGAACCCGCTCGGCTGGACCCATACGGCGATCATCGCGCTGGTGCCGCTGGCGCTGCTCGTGGATCGCGCGCCGCCCTGGGCGCTGGTGACGACGCTGGTGGCCTTGACGGTGCCGCACGAGACGCTGG
>DATLVT010000826.1:0-5330 GCA_035577105.1 Polyangia bacterium | reverse complement strand
CGACGAACTGCGCAGGAGAGGTCTTTCGTAGCTGTTGGATTAGCTCGTCACGGGTCATCGTCTTGGCCTAGTCCGTCCAACGATACGGGCGTTAACCTGCGACGCGCAAGCGCCGTCAGGTTAAATGCCGTTGGGCGGCCGCCAGGTCGTGGAGCGGTTTCGCCCGGATCGTGGCTGAAAGCCGAATCAGGAGTATCGGCGCTGACCTGTCCTCGTTATGCGCCCGCCCCCTCGTACCGCCGGCGATCCTCAGGATGCCGGGTGAGGTGCTCGGAAAGGAAGGCTTGCCATCGAGTTGCCTCGGCTGGATCGATGGGAACGCCGTGGTTACCGATCTTGTAGAGGTCGCGCAAGAGGCGCATCGCCTCTGTATGGCCTCCGCTGCCGGCTCGTGAAAGCCACACCGACGCGGTGCTGGCATCCTTGATGATTCCCTCGCCAAGCAGGTACATGAATCCAAGCTCGTACATCGCATCATGACATTCTCGTTCGGCAGCCATTAGGTATAGCGCAGCTGCTCGAACCTCATTCTTCGGGTACGTGTAGTCCCGATGTTCGCCGGTGGCGTACATCTCGGCGAGTTCGTATTGCGCGGCACGATCCCGGAGAGCACGAGCGCGGAATTGGAGTCGGAAAAGTGCGATCAGTCGAAGCATTGGCCTGCTGTCCGCCCAATCCTGATTTCAGCTGCAGAGCGTACCACGGCAAGTGACTCGCATTAGACGCCGAATGGACCACTATTGGGCTATCGGGTGACCGAAATCTGCTGGAATCAGTGCCGTTTACGTCCCGTGTGGATGACTGACACACTCCGAGATCGGACGGTTCGACCAGTTCCAATAATGTTCGAGGAGCAGCAGGCTCAGTTCCAATAAAATTGCGTGAATCGGTTTAGTGACAACCCCGTCGTGGCGGCCCCCGATTGCCTGCTTGCGCGCGTCCGCCTACTGAACCAACTCGTCCGCCCCGCAGTCACTCTTGTGGCTGGCCCCCTGCGGTCGCACGGTGCCCTTCCTGTCCGTCGCCGGCGCGTCGCTCAACACGTCCTTGCACGCCGTCGGTGACAACGTCGTCAGCTGGTAACCGGCGTCCAGTTTGGGGTCGACGACGCTGCAGTTGGTGGCGCAGGCGTCGACGGCGCTGCAGCTCAGGGTTTGCAAGCCGGGGTTTCCGAAGATGATGCTGCCCACGATGTCGTAGGAGGCGCCGCACACGACGCCGATGGCGCCGTTCTGGACGACGGTGTTGTTGCGGAAGGTGTGGGGCATGCCGGTGGTGGCGCCCAGGTTGACGCCGGGGAAGTTGGTGCCGCCGTTCTTGGCGATGACGGTGTTCTCGATCTCGAAGGCGGTGTTGGTGGTCTGGATGCCGGGGCCGCCGGTGTTGCCTTCCACCAGGCAGCGGTGCAGGCGCAGGGTGGAGCCGGCCTTGGCGACGATGCCGGCGCCGCCGCCACCAGAGACGGCCAGGTCGCGAATCAGAACGTCGGTGCCGTTGATGGTGACGGCGTCGTTCACGCCGCCGGGGCGGACCATGGCGCCGGACTGGCCCACCACGGTGACGGCGCCGCTGGAGAAACTCAGGGTCCAGTCGGCGACGACGCCGCGAATGACCACGATCTGTTTGTTGGGCGCCACGGCGCTCATGGCCGTCTGGGCCTGACAGTACGGCATGGCGGCTGTGCCGGCGCCCGGGCAGGAGGCGGCGCCGCCCTTGACGTACAGGACCTCGTCGCTGGTGGGGCAATGGCCGTCTTCCATGCAGACGCCGGGATCGGGGCCACCCAGCCTGGAGACGCATTCGGTGTCGGCCTGGCACTTGCGGCAGACGTGTCCAGAGCAGATGGGCGTGGTCCCGCTGCAGTCCTTGTCGGTCAGGCACTGCACGCAGGCCGGGGACGTCTTTGCGCTGGTGTCACAGAGAGGCTTGTCCGGCGTTGTCTTCTTGCAGTAGGCGTCGGTGCAGGGCAGGCAGGCGCCGTCGGTGTTGCAGGCGGGCAATCCCTTGGCCGACGGGCACTCGTTGTCGGTGGCGCATGTGCGGCAGGTGTCGTCGCTGCCGCAGATCGGGGTCTTTCCCATGCACTGGGCGGTCATCGTCGCCGTGCACTGGACGCAGCCGCGGACGGTGGGCTCGCAGTACGGCGTGCCGGCGCCGGCTTTTTTCCCGCAGTAGTCGGCTGTGCACAGCACGCAGGCGCCGGTGTTGGTGTTGCAGGCGGGAAGAGGTTTGCCCGAGCAGTCACTGTCGTCGTGGCAGAAGAAGGGCGCCTCTCCGGCGGCGGCATCGCGGACGTCGCCGCCCAGGTCGCGGGCATCCCCGTCGGACGGTCTGGCGGCGTCACCGTCGGTGACGGGAAGAACGCCGCCGTCCAGTGAAACGCAGCGCTTGAACTTCAGCTCGCAGATCAGGCCGCCCGTGCAGCTGCCGAGCGTGTCGCAATAGTCACCCTCGTTCTGGTACTCGCGGCACGACGACGCCGCCAGCATCAAAAGGGCCAGGAAGATGCCGACGCCAACGCCGACGCCACCAGTTGACTGTCGTTTCAAAATTGACCTCCCACGGCCACGCCACCCGGCCCGATCCCCACCATCGACACCCGCGGACCGCTGGGCGCGCCGTGATCACGCGGCAGCAGCCAGCCCCACGCCACGCCCGCGGCGATGGCGGCGACGCCCACGCCGCCCAGCAGCCAGCCGGTCTTGGCGTCCGAGTAGGTCTGCCCGCATTCCGAGGCGGCCACGCCGGGACAGGCCGACTGGTTGCCGCGCGCGATCAGATAGACACCGCCGCCGACCAGCAGCGCGCCGCTGCCGATGGCGACCCAGGGGCCGATCTGGCTCCTTCCTTCTGACTCGACGCCTTTCGCGCTGACGCCGGTGGCGTCCCCGGGCGGCGCCCCCAGGGCCTGGGTCATGGCGTCGGTGGCCCGCTGCTCGAAACGCTGGGCCAGCGCCTCGGCGGCGCAGGCGTCACAGGTGAAGTCACCCGAGGCCACGGCTTGAAACGGGTCGGCGCGAAAGATCTGAACCTTGCCGGTGAACGCCGCCGCCGCCGGTGCGGTCGCCGAGGGTTCGGCCGGCGCGCGCAGCTCGGCGCGCGCGAAATAGGCGGCGCCGCTGGCGGTGGCTGCCTGGGCCAGGCAGGTGGGCCCGGCGCAGATCAACCCGTCGGCGGTGCGCGGGACGGCAGCCGCCTCGATCGCCACGAAGGCGATGTCCGCCCGGCGCAGCCCCTTGACCACCGCTTCGTCCAGCAAGTGAACGTCGACCGGCGCGCCGCCCGTCACCTCGGTACCCAGGAACGCCACGCGCGGTTGATCGGCCGCCTGGGCCCAGCCCGCCGCGGCCAGCAGGATCGCCGCCGCCACGAAACCAAGCACCCGGCGCGCCCGCCGCCCCGGACGAAGCCTCAGCCACGCACCCCCACCGGACGTCTGGATATGGGCCACCATCGGGCCGCCATTAGAACCCAACGCGCGTCGTCAGGCCATATCTTCAGGCATGTTACATTCCGGCGCCTATGCGACACAGACGATGGGGGATGGCTTCCTTCGCACCTTGGCTTGTCGTTCTGGCCGGTGTGTTCGGGGCGGGGCGGGCTCACGCGACGGACATCGCCATCAAACTGTCGGGGACCGGCAGCAGCGTGGTGGGGCAGCAGACGTTCGACGACGCTGTCCATCGGGCCCTGGCCGGCACGCGATACAGCGTGGTGACCGCCGACAAGGCCGCCTATGCGCTGGAGGTCGACGTCAAGCAGACCGGCGCTGACTATAATTTCAAGCTTCGACTGGTCGAAAAGAAATCGTCGCGCGTCGTCGTCGATCACGACGGCCGCTGCACCGGATGCGACGACGTCGAGGCCGCCAATCGATTGCGCCTGGCCACGGAGAGCGTGCTGGTGGCCGGGCTGGAGACGCCGGTTCTTGCCGCGCCGTCGGCGTCGGCGTCCGCGTCGTCCTCGGGCGCCCTGCCGTCGACGCCGGGCGAATCGCCGCGAACGTCGGCGTGGGTGCGCGCCCTGCCGTGGGTGGGCCTGCTGGGTGTGGCCGGGGCCAGCGCCGCCGTGCACGCGCACTATCGCTGCCGGCAGAGCGCCGGCGAAGCCGACGGCTGCACGGTGCCGCTGGTCGGCCTGGCGTCGCTGGGCGTGTTGTCGGCGGGGCTGGCGGTGGGCACGTCGCTGTCGCTGGCCGTCCGCGATCCGTCGACCAGCGAAGGCAGCGAGCTGCGCTGGGCGCCCTGGGTGATCCTGGTGTCGGGGGTGGCGGCCGGGGTCTCGGGCGCCGGCATCCTGGCCGAGCATGGCTACGGGCACGACGGCATCAAGGCGCTGGGTTTTGCTTCGATCGGCGCCGGCGCCGCCGTGGCGGTCGCCGCCGTCGGCGCGATCATCAAGGCGCCCGACAGCGCCGGCCGGCTGGCCTTCTCCATTTCGCCGAGCAGCGTGGGACTTTCCGCCCGTTTTTGAACCGGTCTTCAAACGGCACGAGGAGGGCTCCTCCATGACAGTGAAGAAGGCGCTGCTGGTGGCCGGTATTTGCTGCTGGGGCGGGATGGCCTGCAAGAGCAGTCCCGGCGTCGCGGTTGTTGATGCCGGCGTTGACCACGCGGGCGGCTCTGGCGGTCAGGGCGGCATCATCGTCGATGCCGACGCCGCCGCTGATATCGCCAGCGACCACGCGAGCGGCTCCGGCGGTCAGGGCGGCGCCGCCGCCCCCGAAATAGAGTCGGTCCTGCAGCGAAACAAGCACGCCAATCGCGACGGTCACTACCGCCAGCCGCTGCTGACCAAGGCGGCCGCCGCCACCATGACCCTGGAGGCCGACTTCAAACCGACCATCCTGGGCAACGTCTTCGCGCAGCCGCTGTACGTCGAGCAAGGACCGGGCGGCAAGGGGATGTTCATCGTCGTCAGCGAGTCCAACAACGTGCACGCGGTGGCCGAGACCGACGGCGCCACGGTGTGGACCAGAACCCTGGGCATGCCGGCGGGCGACACTGGCTCGGGCTGCGGCAACATCACGCCGTATGGAATCACCGGCACGCCGGTGATCGATCTGCCGTCGCGCACGCTGTACGTGGAGGCCTCGGTCGGCGACACCCGCATGATCATGCAGCACCAGGTCCATGCCCTGTCGATCGACGACGGGACCGAGCGGTCCGGGTTCCCTTTTGATCCAGCGACGGTCAGCTACGACGGCCTGCAATTCGCGCCGGTGGTGCACAACCAGCGCGCCGCGCTGTTGCTGCTGGATGACGTCCTTTACGTTCCTTACGGCGGACACTCCGGCGACTGCGGCGATTATCGCGGCTGGGTGATTGGCA
>DATLVT010000825.1:0-3077 GCA_035577105.1 Polyangia bacterium | reverse complement strand
TACTTCGGCATCGCCTCGAGCTGCTCCTTGGTGAGAACGCGCCCGCGATCCGGCTTGTAGCTGTCGTCCCACTGGAACTTGGGGATGACCCAGTCGTTCATCCCGATGTCGAGGTCGGTGAGCATGAAGACCGGCGTCTGGAACTTCTCGGCGAGATCGAACGACTTGATCGCCAGCTCGAAGCACTCGCCCGGGTTCGCCGGGAAGAGCAAGATGTGCTTGGTGTCGCCGTGCGACGCGTAGGCGCACGCCAGGAGGTCACCCTGCTGCGTGCGCGTCGGCATCCCGGTCGAAGGCCCGACGCGCTGGACGTCGACGATCACCGTGGGGATCTCGGCGTAGTAGGCCAGGCCGATGAGCTCGCTCATCAGCGAGATGCCGGGCCCCGACGTCGAGGTGAACGCGCGCGCGCCGTTCCAGTTGGCGCCGATGACCATACCGATCGCCGACAGCTCGTCCTCTGCCTGCAGGATGCAGTAGTTGTTCTTGCCGGTCTCGGGGTCCTTGCGGAACTCCTCGCAGAAACCCTTGAAGGCGTCCATCACCGACGTGGCCGGCGTGATCGGGTACCAGGCGGCCACCGTGGCGCCGGCGTAGACGCAGCCGAGGGCGGTGGCGGTGTTGCCGTCGATCAGGATGCGGTCGTCGGTGGCGTGCATCTTCTCGAGGTGAAACGGCAGCGGGCACTCCAGCTCGGCCAGGGCGTAGTCGTGGCCGGCGCGCAAGGCCCGGTGGTTTGACTCCAGCAGCGGCTTTTTCTTGGAGTACTTCTCTTCCAGCATGTGGTCGAGGGTCTCCATGTCGACGTCCAGCAACGCCACCAGCGCGCCCAGATAGGCGATGTTCTTCATCAAGATGCGCTCGCGCGAGCTCTTGAAGATCTCGTTGCACATCTTGGCCAGCGGTACGCCCAGGAACGTGATGTCCGGGCGGGCCAGCGACGCGTCCAGCGGCCAGCTTGAATCGTAAAGCAGGTAGCCGCCGGAGCGCACCTCCTTGACGTCGCGGGCGTAGGTCTCGGCGTTCATGGCCACGATGAGGTCGTATTCCAGGGCCCGGGCGGTGTTCCCGCTCTTGTTGACGCGCACCTCGTACCAGGTGGGCAGCCCCTGAATGTTCGACGGAAACAGGTTCTTTCCCGACACGGGAATGCCCATGCGGAAGATTGCCTGCATCAATAGCCCGTTCGCGCTGGCCGAACCCGTTCCGTTGACGTTGGCCAGCTTCAGCGCGAAGTCGTTGACCCTAACCATTCTTTCTTGATGCACCGTTTTGTCCCGCGTGAGGAAGGATGAGCTCGAACTTCTGCATGTCCCAGGCCGCCGTCGGGCACCGCTCGGCGCAAAGGCCGCAGTGCACGCAGACGTCTTCGTCCTTGACCATCACCCGGCTGGTCTGGGGCAATGGACCTGAGACGAAGATGTCCTGACTCTTGTTCGCCGCCGGCACCGTCAGGATGGGCCGCAGCTCGGCCTCGTTGGCGGGCGGCGTGATGGTCAGGCACTGCAGCGGGCAGATGTCGATGCAGGCGTCGCACTCGATGCACAGCTTGTCGGTGAACACGGTCTCGACGTCGCAGTTCAGGCAGCGCTGCGCTTCCTTCGCCGTCTGTTCCAGATCGAACCCCAGCTCGACCTCGATGTTCAGCTGGGCGAACCGCTCGCGCAGATCGACGTGCTTCATCTTGGCGCGCTTGGCCGGGTTGTAATCGTTGCTGTAGCTCCATTCGTTGAACGCCATCTTCTGCGTGACCAGGTTCATCCCCTGGGGCAGGCGTTCCGTCACCGGGATACCCTGGCAATGGTTGTGGATGGAGATGGCCGCCGCGTGGGCGTGGGCCACGGCCCAGATGATGTTCTTGGGGCCAAAGGCGGCGTCACCGCCGAAGAAGACGCCCGGCAGCGTCGATTGCATGGTGGTTTGATCGACGACCGGCACGTCCCACTTGTCGAAGGTCACGCCGATGTCGCGTTCGATCCAGGGGAAGGCGTTCTCTTGCCCGATGGCCAGGATGACGTCGTCGGCGGGCAGGAACACCGTCTCCAGGGTCTTGGCGCGCTGGCCGCCCTTGCCGTCGTCGACGTATTCCACCCGGTCGAAATCCATCCCGGTCAGCTTCCCCCCTTGCATCACGAACCGCTTGGGGACGTGGTTGACGACGATCTCGATCATCTCCTCCTCGGCGTCCTCCAGCTCCCAGGGTGACGCCTTGAAGAACTGGCGGGGGCGGCGGGCCATGACCTTGACGTCCTTGCCGCCCAGGCGCTTTGACGTCCGGCAGCAGTCCATGGCGGTGTTGCCGACGCCGATGATCAGGACGCGCTCGCCGATCTTGTCGATGTGGCCGAAGGCGACGCTCTCCAGCCAGTCGATGCCGATGTGGATGCGCTCGGCCCCTTCCTTGCGGCCGGGCAGGTCCAGCTCCTTGCCGCGCGGGGCGCCGGTCCCCACGAAGACGGCGTCGAAGCCTTCCTTGAGCAGACCCTTGAGGCTGCCGACCGGCGTGTTGTACCGGATGTCGACGCCCATGTTGAGGATCATCCCGATCTCGTCGTCCAGCACCGTGCGGGGCAAGCGGAAAACCGGGACATTGGTGCGCATCAGGCCGCCGGCCTCGGCGGACTTCTCGAAGATGACGACCTCGTAACCCAGCGGCATCAGGTCGTTGGCCACCGCCAGCGACGCCGGCCCGGCGCCGATGCAGGCGACGCGCTTGCCGTTCTTCTTGGTGGGCGCCTGGGGCAGGCGGTCGGTGATGTCGCCGCGCAGGTCGGCGGCCACCCGCTTGAGACGGCAGATGGCCACCGGCTTTCCATCGACACGCTCGCGACGGCAGGCCGGCTCGCAGGGGCGATCGCAGGTGCGCCCGAGCACGCCCGGAAACACGTTGGAACGCCAGTTGACCATGTAGGCGTCGCCGTAACGGCCAGCGGCGATCAACCGGATGTATTCGGGGACGGGCGTGTGCGCGGGGCACGCCCATTGGCAATCAACCACTTTGTGGAAGTAGTCGGGCGCAGCAATGTCGGTATTTCTCATTGACTCCTCGTGCCACGCACCTGCTGTCGCCTCCCGGA
>DATLVT010000824.1:0-5249 GCA_035577105.1 Polyangia bacterium | reverse complement strand
GGCGCGCGCCTGCGCCTGGGGCGGCGGCTGCTGGCGTTCGCCCGCGATCTGGTCGCCGAGCTGCTGGCGCCGTTGCCCGCCGCCGACGAGACGCTGGAGCCCGCCGCGCGCGGCATCGTCTATCAACTGCACCAGAACCTGGGCAGCGTGCCGGTGGCGGCCACGCGCGCCCAGCTGGAGGCGCTGGCCCCGGCCGAGCGTCGCCGCCTGGTCGCCGCCGGGATCGTGTTTGGGCGACTGATGGTGTTTGCCCCGCGCCTGCTGTCGCCCGAGGCGCTGCGCCGTCGCCAGGCCCTGTGCGCCGCCGAGCGCTGGCCGTCGCGCTGGCCGCTCCCCGGCGCGATCAGCGACAGTCTTCCCGTCTGCCTGACGGTGGAGGGCGATGACCAGGCCGACGCGCCGGCGCTGCCGTACGAGGCGATCGGTTACCTGGTGGTCGGCGCCTGGGCCCTGCGCGCCGATGAAGCGGAAGACATCGCGCGCGATCTGGCCCGCGGCGCGCCGCCCACCGTGGTCACCCCGGTCCTGGCCCGACGTCTGGGGCTGGCGCCTTCGGATGCGGCCGCCCTCGCCAGCGCGCTGCGCGGCTTGTCCGGCCTGAAACCCGCCACGGACCGCCGTCGCCGCCGCCGCACGCGACGACCGGCCACGGCCTTGCGCTAGAATTGCGGGACCATGTCGATGGAGGCTCCCGCTGTCGCTGTTTCGTCCGCGCCGCGCTTGACGCCGGGCAAGCCGCGCGGGCTGACCTTCTTTGCCATCGTCGCCATCGCCATCGGCGTGTTGCGCGCGTGGGAGATGGCGTCGCTGGTGGTGCTGCCGCGCGTGCTGAACGCCCAGCAGCGCTGGCTGGAAGGCGTGACGCCGGGCCAGGCTGACGATCCCATCAAGCAATTGAACCGCGAAAACCTCCGCCGCATCGACGCCGTTTACGACCGCTTTGCCGTCACCATCCGGGTGCTGGCGGCGGGCGACCTGGTTATGGCGGTGGCCCTGATCGCCGGCGGGATCGGTGTGCTGTCGCTGCGGCGGCGCGCCCGGCCGCTGGTGATCGCTGGTTTCGTGCTGGCCCTGGCCCTGGTGGTGGGGACCGGGGGACAGGTCCTCCGGCTGGAACGCGCGCTGTCCCAGACCGCGCGCGACAACCTCCAGCGATCAATGGAGGCGGCGGGGCGGACGACCTCGCCCGGCCTGCAAACGTTCACGTCGCTGGGAGAGATGGCCGAGGCGATGCGGCTGTTCATCGACAGGCTGGTCCTGGGCGCCGTCGCCGGTCTGGGCGCGGCGGGCATCGTCTATTTCACGCGGCCGCCCGTGCGCCAGCTGTTCGACGGGCCGGCGCCGCCATGACGACGGCCGGGACCCCCAGCGACGGCGATCGCCTGGCCGAGTTGCTGCGCCACCGACGGTTCGTGGCCCTGACCGGCGCCGGCTGCAGCACCGAATCGGGGATCCCCGACTATCGCGGACCTGGTCGCAGCGGCCCTCGCCGTCCCATCCAGCACGACGCGTTCCTGCGCCGGGCCGACGTTCGCCAGCGTTACTGGGCGCGCTCTACCCTGGGCTGGCAGCGCTTCTCGGCGGCGGCGCCCAACGCCGCGCACCGCGCCCTGGCCCAGCTGGAGGAGGGCGGGCTGCTGGCCGGGATCATCACCCAGAACGTCGATCGTCTTCACCACGCCGCCGGGAGCCGCCGCGTGGTCGAGCTGCACGGCGCGCTGGCCGAGGTCCGCTGCCTCACCTGCCGCGGCGTCGAAGCGCGCGACAGCGTCCAGCGCCGCCTGCTGGACGCGAACCCCCACTGGCTGTCGCAGGCGGCGTCGCTGGCGCCCGACGGTGACGCCGATCTGGCCGACGACGCCGTCGCCGGTTTCAAGGTCGCCGCCTGCATCATCTGCGGCGGCGTGCTGATGCCGAACGTCGTCTTCTTCGGCGGCAACGTTCCCGAACCGACGGTCCGCGCCGCCTGGGAGCTCTTCGCCGCCGCCGAGGTGCTGCTGGTGATCGGTTCGTCGTTGACGGTGTACTCGGGTTTTCGGTTCGTGCGGCGAGCCGGCGAGCTGGGCGTTCCGGTCGCCGTCATAAACCTGGGGCCCACCCGCGCCGACGACACCGTGACGGTTCATTGCCACGAACCGGCCGGCCAGGCGTTGCCCCGCCTGGCCGCCCTGCTGCTCTAGAACACCGCTAGGGACAGCCTGGCAGCTGCACGCCGACGTCTTGCAGAAGGGCGACGAAGGGGACGTCGGCCGCATCGACGCTTCGGTCCGAGGTGTCGATGAAACGAAGGCTGTTGGCGGTGCCGCTGATCTTGCCGGGGATGTTCCAGCGGTTGAAGTGGGTGCGCATCAGCTTTTTCCAGGCGCCGCCGCTGGTCTGGATCTGCACGTCCGCCAGCGCGGTCCGGTGATTCATCACCAGCAGCGACGATCCCTCGGTGGTGGTGGCGTCGAACTGCACGGCCACGTTGCCGGTGACGTCACAAGGGACAAAGTGAAACTTCACGTCGGGATTCCCGGTGACGCTGAAGCGATCGTGGGCGGCGGCGTCGATGGTGACCACATGTTTCTCGCCGATGGAGAGGACGGGATCGACCAGGTCGATGATCTGCACGTCGGCGGTGATGGTCCCGTCGGCGTTCTCGACGTGGACGCAGGCGCCGCAGGCCTGGGAGTCCTTGAACAAGGCGGTGTCGACCGCCCCGAAGAAATGTCCCTTGGGCAACTTGTCGTTCGGGAACCCGCACAACCCGACGCCCTTGCCGTCGCCAAAGTTCGGCCCGCCCGAGAACGACAGCACGGGACCCTGGTAGATCGGCTCCTTGCGACAGGCGGCCGGGGCCGGCCCCGTATCAACGTTGCTCGGCCCCCCGTCGCCGGGGGAAGGACTCGTGATTTCGGCCGCGGCGGCATCCGGTACCACCGCTGTTTCGGCGCCGGCCATCGCATCGTCTGTCACCACGGTCATGGCGTCGGCCGTCGCATCGGAGGCGGCCCCGTCGTCGGCCGAGGCGTCAGGGTCAGTGCCGTTGATGGGATTGCCGTCCACCGTCCCGCGCCCCGGGGTGTTGTCGGCGTCGTTCGGTGCCTGCGGCGCCGAAGAGCACCCGGCGGTCAGCACGATGCTGGCGGTCAGAAAAAAAGAGAGCAAAGGGCGCAAGGCGTTGGGCATATCAGGCGAGACCTCACAGGGCTTACGGAGCCGCTGCGCCTAAGTTTCGCCCGCTTCCAGTTAAAGCAAGGGGGCAGCGCAGAAACGGCCGCGCCGTCAGGGCGATCTCAGTGCAGCTCGGCCAGACGGCCGGCCGCGCTGGCCCGCAGCAAGCTGTGCGGATGGGCGGCCAGAAAGGCGTTCAACGCGCGGCGTTCATTCTCGATGTCACCCATGGCGCGATAGCAGGCCGCGATGCCGTAGCGGGCCTCCTCGGTCAACAGTCCGGCCGGCTGGCGGGCCAGCGCGCGCTGAAACAGCAGCAGCGCCTCGGCAGGGCGGGCGAGATGATCCAGCAGAAGCTCGGCGCGCGCCAGCATGGCCACGTAGGCGCCGTCGGTCTCGGGGAATGAAACGATGACCTTCTGATAAACGGCGGCCGCCTCGCGCCAGCGCCGCTGGCCACGCAGCTGATTCGCGCCTGACAGTAGATCCTCGGCGTCCGGTGCGCTCGCGGGCGGTTTATCTTCGTCACTGGCCACCGCCGCCGTTGGCGCATGAGCGAGGGCGCGCGGTCGCGCCGGCGCCACGGACTTGCGGCGCGTGGTCGCAGCGGGCGGATTCGTCGCCGGGTTGCCCGACGCCGCAGGGTGATCGGGAGCCGACGCCACGGCGTCATCCAGGTTGTTCTCGGGCGGGCCGTTTTCCAGATCATTTTCTGCCGGCGCTGTTGCCTTGTCCGTGGCGCGCGAGGTGGCGGCCACCGCCGACGATGTGCCGTGAACAACCGACGCGCCGAAGGGCCACAGTCGTCGTCCTGTGGCCAGCCCCGCCACGGCAGCGCCGCCGATCAGCACCACGGCCAGCACGACGGCCACACGCCCCAGGCGTCGCGTCGCGGGAAGGGGGCGTAACCTGACGTCGTCCTGGCCGTCGTCGTCGCCGGCGATCACCCGCTGCAGGGCGCCGCGCACCAGAAGTCGCGCTTGCTCGTCGGAGATCAGCCGGGCCGGGCCGGGTTGGTCATCCAGGCGTTGAAGGTCAGTCATGGTTTCTGTCGATCTCCATCTGTCATTGCGGCCGTGCCCACGGTGGCGCCCAGCTCGCGCAGGCGAGCCTTGGCCAGCCGCAATCGACTGCGCACGGTCTCCTCGCCTGCGCCGGTCTCCTCGGCGACTTCAGGCACGGTCCATTCCATCACGTGGTGCAGAACCACCGCCTCACGTTGTTCGAGGGGAAGCTGATCCAGCAGCCTCACCATCCAGCGCCGCGCCAGATAATCGGCGTTGACCGCGCCCGTGGTGGGCACGCTCTCCAGCGGGGCCTCGGGGGCGGTCTTCGGTCGCGTGGACCGGCGCCGGATCTCGGCAAAGGCGGCGCGCGCCACGATGCGATCGGTCCAGGCCGTCAGGGCGCTGCGCCCCTCGAACGTGTGCAGCTTGCGCGCGATGGCCCACAGGGCGGTCTGGGCGACGTCGTCCACGTCGGGATCGCCCCCGATCAGATAGCGCACCAGGTTGCGCGTTCGCGGCAGCAGCGCCAGCAGAAGCTGCTCCAGGGCCCGGGTGTCGCCACCGCGCGCGCCCGCCGCCAGCTGCGCCAGCAGGTCGGGATTGGGGCCGTTGCTTCTGGTGGTCAGGCGATCCATCAGCAAGCCAATAGAGCCTTGACCAGACCGAAACGGGTCACGGCAGGGCCAGCTCCAGCGTCAGTGACGCGCGCGGCTGCACCACCCAGGGGCGGCGACGGTCGGTGGTGGTCTGGCTGATCGTGTAGGTGATCACCGGGATATAAGGAATATAGTCCGCGGCCAGACCGATGCCCGCGGTCATCCCGCGCATCCCGGGCACGGCCACGGCCAGGCGACCTTCCGGCGCCACCATCACCGAGGCCAGTCGGCTGGCCGGCGCGGCGGTGACCCCGGGCATCCGCGGTGTGGTGGTGCGCATCTGTAGGACGGCGCCCGCGTGCAGGGCGGCGCTGGCGGTCCAGCGCTCGCCGAAAAAATGGTGGACGACGCCGCCCAGGGTGAGCGCCGCCCGCGACAGCGACAGGGTGGCAAAATCATCGCTGACCTCGGCCGGCACCGTCGCCAGCAA
>DATLVT010000823.1:0-6365 GCA_035577105.1 Polyangia bacterium | reverse complement strand
ACGGTGCCGCTGACGCTGTAGATGAAGTTGTGGCTCTTGAAGAACTTCACGCCTTGCTCGTAGCCCACCCCGGCGCGCCAGAAGGTGAGGTCGCTCTTGAAACCCGGGCTGGACACGTCGAGCGAGCCGCCCAGCGCTGATCCGGTCATCACCGAAAACTCCCGGGCGCGAAAATCGAAGGTGACGCTGGCCCGTCCCATGCCGACGGTGGCGCCCTTGGTGGCCAGCTGGGCGGGCATCGACGTGCCGGGAATGGTCGATCCGTCGTCGCCCACCTCGACCTTGGAGAGGCGCCAGGCAACCTGGGTGCGCACGCGCCGGAACCAGGCGATGCCGATGGCCGGCTCGAAGGCGAACGTGGTCAGCTTGGTCTCGCGGATGGGGCTGTCGGGAGCAAGGACGGCCGGGTCGTACTCGGGCGTGACCTCGCGCTTATAGCTGCCCTGGAGCTGCCAGTAGATCCAGGTGCCGAACAGCGCTGGATCGCGATAGGCCAGCACGGCGCCCGAATCGACGGTCGCCAGGCGGCCGCCGATCAGCAGCTGCTTGCCGCGGCCAAAGAGGTTGCCGTGCACGAACAGCAAGCCGATGGCTTTGTTGTTGGCCGACCAGCTGGCGGTGGGGACGGGCGCCCAGGGAAACTTGTCCTTGACGGCGATGTTGATGCGAACGCCGGCGCCCGCTGCCTCCCACCAGACGTTGGTGTCGGCGAAAAGACCCGAGCTGTTGAGGCGCTCGCGCACCGTCTCCAGCGTGTCCAGATCCAGCGTGTCGCCGATCTTGACGCCGGCGATGGACCGAATGGTGTCCTCTTCGGTCCGCTGGTTGTCGAGCACCCGCACGTCGGTGATGACCTCGCCCACGGCCAGGGCACGGGCCGACCACAGGAGAAGGCACAGGGTCGCGGTTGGGGGGACCGCACGCCCAAACCAAGCCAAGCTAAATAGGCGCATCCGTCTAAGCATACATTCCCGACCGGCGGCGCGTAAACCAATCCGCCCATGGCGGGCCAGACGAAGGCGATCAGCGCCTGGTCAGCCAGTGGTCGACCAGCCACCCCAGCGCATCGGGCGACTGCCGCAAGCTGGCGTCCAGCTGGCGAACAATCCCGTCGCTGGCCGGGGAGGTGCCGGCGTAGGCGCGGGAGTAAAGAATCCAGTTGGACAGCTGGAAATGATGCAGCAGCGGTTCAAAACGACGACCGGCGAAACTCTCCAGGACCGACAGGGCGTCAGTGGCCCCCCGGCATGGCAGCAGCGCGGTCACCACATCCAACAACAAGGCTCGCATCTCTTCGAAGGCACGCTCGGGTTGCGCGACCACCTCTTCGACCAGTGTGGCGAAACCTTCCGCCGACAAGCCGGCCGTCTCGGCGGCCTCCGCCATGATGGGAATCTGGCTGGTGATGAAATCGCTGTCGGGCGCGGTGGGAACCAGGCGGCCCACCAGGTAGAGATCGAAAGCGCTGGCGATCGATTCGGCGAAAAAAAGCGCGGCGGCTCCCAGCGGCGCACCGGCGCCGGCGCCGGCGGAAGCGGCCATCCGGCCGATCTCGCGGCCTGCTACCTGGTGCCAGGCGACGTGCGCCACCACGTCGGCGGGCAGGCGCTCCTCGCACAGCACGTCGGCTCCGTCGCGGCCGTCCCAGAACGTCAGGTTCAAGAACAGCGCGCGATCCCAGCTGACCGGTGGCGCGCTCCCTGTCGGTTCGGGAACGAGGAAACGAAGGTTCGAACCGCGCACGACCTCCTTGAGGAGCGCATAGACCGGCAGGCGGGCCACCGCCGCCTCATCGTCAATTGTCAGCTCGTCCAGGGAGCGGCTGATGAGCGACATGCCGAACACCCTACCCTTGCTTGGCTGACCAGGCGAGCGCTGACGTGGAGGACCCGCTCGCCGGGAATCCCTGATACCTTCGAGCGGCCATGGCCTTGCCCCCGCACAGCCGCGTCACTGGCTACCACCGATGGGTCGCCCGGCAGCCGGTCGTCGTGTTGATCATCGCCGCGCTGATCGGGTGCGGGGGGGCGCTGCTGGCCAGGCGGCTGAAACTGAAGACCGCCTTCTCCGAGCTCTTGCCCAGCAACGACCCGGGTGTGGTGGCGCTGGTCCGGACGCAGCGGCGCCTCGGCGACCTGTCGCTGCTGCTGATCGGCATTCGCTCGCCCGATCCGGCCGCCAACTTTCGTTATGCCGAGGCCCTGACCGAAAAGCTGCACGCCCTGCCCCCGTCGGTGGTGGCGCTGGCCACCTATCACGTTCGCGACGTGCGTGATTTCTTTCAGCGCAACAAGTGGCTGTATGTCGCCGAGGACGACCTGGAGGGCATCCGCGACCGGCTGCGCACCGAGATCAACAAGCGGAAGAATCCTCTGTTCGTGTCGCTGGGCGACGAGGAATCACTGGAGTCGATGCAGAAACGCATCGGGCACTCCGGCGGCATCGGCATCGATGACAAGTTCCCGAACGGACTGTTCAGCAGCAACAACGGAGAGTACCTGTGGATCGCGGCGCTTCCCCCCGGCGGGCTGTTCGTCGAGAACGCCGGCGAGGCGCTGTGGAAGGCGGCCCATGAGCTGATCGACGCCGATCCCCCGCCCCGCTATCACCCGCAGATGAAGGCGGAGGTGGCCGGTCCCGTCACCACCGCCATCGCCGTCCGGCACGCGGTCGAGCGGGACATCCTCTCGGTGACGCTGACCTGTCTGTCGCTGGTCGGGCTCTCGATCGGGCTGTATTTCAGGCGCTGGCGAGCGATTCCCCTGACCGGCATTCCGGCGGCGCTGGGGACCATCGTGGCCTTTGCGGTCGCCGATCTGTCGTTCGGGTATCTGAACTCGTCGACGGCGTTCCTCGGGTCGATCATCATCGGCAACGGCATCAACTACGCCATCGTTTTGATGTCGCGTTACGAGGAGCAGCGCGGCCAGGGTCAGCCGGCCGACCAGGCGCTGGCCTCGGCCATCGGTGGCGTCTGGCGGGGGACTCTGGTGGCGGCCATCGCCGCCTCGGCGGCTTATGCGTCGCTGATGGTGACCAGCTTTCGCGGCTTTTATCAGTTCGGCGTGATGGGGGCGGTGGGGGCCCTGGCCTGCTGGGTGGCCACGTTCACGGTGCTGCCAGCGCTGTTGATCCTGCTGGATCGGCGTCCCCACCCCGATCAGAAGACACCGCGCCCGCCGCTAGATCTGGCGCCCATGGCGCGGGCCCTGGGGCGTAATCCGACCAAGGTGGCGGCCGTGTTCGGCGTCGCTTCGCTGGTGGCGCTGCTGGGGCTGACCCATTTTCTGAAGGACCCGTTCGAATACGATTTTCGCAAGCTGAACTCCAAGGTGGACACGTCAGAGGACACCAGGCAGTTCAACAAGAGCTTTGACAAGATCTTCGGGCGCTGGCCGTCACCGACGATCATCCTGGCCGACGCCATCGACGAGGTGGAGATGATCAAGGCCACCATCCGCAAGCAGGACGTCGACCTGCCCGGGCCACCCGTCATCGGGCAGATCGCCACCATTTACGATCTGTTGCCGGGGACGCCCGAGGTGCAGCAGCGCAAGCTGAAGGTGATCGGTCAGATCCGGAAGCTGGCCCATGATCCGGCGCTGGAGGTCTTGAACGACAAGGAGCGCAAACAGCTGGGCGAGATCGATCCGCCGCCGGGCCTGCGCGAGGTCGGCCCCGCGGATCTGCCCCCCATCGCCCGCCGCCCCTTCACCGAAGTGGACGGCAGCGTCGGTCGGGTGGTGCTGGTCTATCCGCCCGAGCAGGGCGTTTCGGTGTGGAACGGCCGGGACCTGCTGCGCATCGCCACCGTCCTGCAGAAGCTGTCCTTGCCGAACGGAAAGGTGCTGGAGACGTCCGGCTCGGCGGTGGTGTTCGGCGCCATGATCCGTTCCGTCCTGCACGACGGGCCCATCGCCACCGGCGTCTCGCTGATTGCCGTGCTGCTCATCATCACCCTCACCATTCGCCCGGCGGCGGCCGCGGCCATGACGATGGCGACGTTGATCCTGGGCGTGCTCATCATGGTGGGCGGCGCCGGCTGGGCGGGCGTGCGGGTGACGTTCCTGAACTTCATCGCCCTGCCCATCACCTTCGGCATCGGGGCCGAATACGCCCTGAACGTGGTCACCCGTTATCGCGAGGAGCGCAACATCATCAAGGCGGTGATCTCCACCGGCGCGGCGGTGGCGCTGTGCTCATGGACCACCATCGTCGGGTACGGGTCGCTGCTGGCGGCGCGTAACCAGGCCCTGCAAGGGTTCGGGGCCATGGCCATCCTGGGCGAGGTGGCCTGCCTGCTGGCGGCCATCGCGGCGCTGCCGGCGCTGATCTTGCTGCGGAACCGGCACGCGAAGGCGGTGGCGGCCAGGAGCGCGTAGAGCGGGAGGTCTGGAACCCTTCGAGGGTTCCAGGTCAGAAAAACGAGCGCATCTTGAGGACGCCCGCCGTCGACACGATCAGGAAGATCCCCATCAGCATCCAGATGATCCCGAAGCGCAGGTGACGGCGGCGCTCGCCGGCCCGGGAGTCGTTGTCCTCCCCCAGCTCGCGCTCGGGACGGCGGCGGCCCAGCGTGAAGACGCGCAGGGCGCCGAAGACGACCAGCATGGTGCCCAGCACATAAAAAAACAGCGGCGGAATGACGACGTTCATGAGCTGACTGGCCTCGCGCTAGTTTGCCGTCTCTACCGCCTTGAATTCGCGGATCACGGTGACGCGAATTTGGCCCGGGAAGGTCATCTCGGTCGAGATCTTTTTGGCCACTTCCGACGACAGGTTCACGGCGGCCATGTCGTCGACGTGGGCTTCCTTGACGTAGATGCGCACCTCGCGACCGCCCTGAACGGCGAACGCCTCCTCGATGCCACGGAAGCTGCGGGTGATTCGTTCCAGGTCGTCCAGCCGGGCGACGTAGTTGTCCTCCATCTGGCGGCGGGCGCCGGGGCGGGCCCCGGACATGGCGTCGGCGGCGGCGACCAGGTACGCGTACGGGCTGTTGAAGGGCTCGTCGGTGTGGTGGGCGCCGATGGCGTTGGCCACCAGCTCGTGCTCGCCCAGGCGACGGGCGTAATCGGCGCCGATCACGGCGTGCGAGCCGTCCAGCTCGTGCGTCAGCGCCTTGCCGATGTCGTGCATCAGGGCAGCCCGACGGGCCAGCTTGATGTCCAGGTCCATCTCGTCGGCCATCATGCCGCACAGGAAGGCGGCCTCGACGGCGTGCTTCCACTGATTTTGCGTGAAGCTGGTGCGGTAGTTGAGGCGGCCTACCAGCTTGACGATCTCGGCGTGGGCGGCCGGAATTTGCAGGTCGGCGAAGGCGCGCCGCCCCAGCTCCATCAGCTCGCGATCCAGCTGTGACGAGATCTCGCGGGTCGCCTCGACGACGCGCCCCGGTTCGATCACGGCGCCGGCGGGGGCCCGGGCCAGGCGCGCCAGGCAGCGTCGGGCCACCTCGCGGCCCACGCCGTCCAGGCCCTCCAGGCGAATCGCGTCGCGCGTCTCCAGCAGCGACAGCTTGACCCCGGCCACCGACTCGATGGCGCGCAGGTTGGCCTCCTCGCGCCCGACGATGATCTCCGCGGCGTTGCCGGATGGCAGCGGCACCAGCGACAGCAATCGCTCGGTCAGGTAGTGGCCGGAAAACCGACCCACGGCGATGCTCATGATCCGCTTGGCGTCGCGCGAACGCTCATCGGGAGGCACTTGGTCGACGGTGCGCAGGGACTGCGCGGCGACAAGGCGGGTCTCTTCCAGCTCGCTCTCGACCAGAGCGGCGCGCACGGCCACCCGGGTCTCGCCGGCTCGCTGCTCAAGGGCCAGTTGCGCCGCCCGCTGCTGGGCGGTGACCTCGTCGCGCGCGGCCCGCGCCTCCTTCTCGCGCAGCTCGGCCCGCGCCTTCCCTTCGTCCAGCCGCTGGCGTTGCGCCGCTGCTTCGGCGCTGCGGGCGGCCAGCTCTTCCGAGCGACGGGACACCCGGGCCTGGACCGCTGCCAGCTCGGCTTCGCGGACCTGACAGAAGGTGTCGAACGCAGCGCCCAGGCCCCTGGCCTCGTCGCGCGCCGAGATCGCCGCCGTACGCAGGATCTCCTCGCGCTCGGTGGCGGCCGCCGCCCCGATCGCCTGCGTCACCTGGCGCATGCCCGCCGACCAGGCCTCGGCCCGCCGCCGCGCCACCAACCGCCCCAGCATGATGCCGGCCGCCGCCGCGGCGACGATCTGAGCGATCAGCAGGGCCCAAGCCATGACGCCGGGCCCGCCCTATTGGCCGATCACGAGGCCCAGATGCTCACGCAGCGTGAAGTACTCGTCGGAGATCGACCAGTGGATGAGGTCCTTGATCTTCTCCTTGGGATCGACGACGC
>DATLVT010000822.1:0-5290 GCA_035577105.1 Polyangia bacterium | reverse complement strand
GCACCGTCTCGCTCTCCATGGCTCGCGTGAACGCGGCCAGCACGCCATCGGTCTCCACCGCGGCGCTGCCGGCGACGCGGGCGCGGCGACGCTCGCGCCAGAGTCCCAGCGGGATCAGCAGCAGGCCCAGCGCCAGCAGCGCCGGCATCACCAGATAGATGATGGCGGCGGCATAGGTGTTGAGGCCCTTCGACGACGTCAGATCGATGGCCAGCGCCACCAGGATGGTGACCCCCGAGGCGCTGACGACGGCGGTGCCGAGGAGCGTGATCCAGTTGCTCCACAGGCGGGGAAGGAAACTGACGACGGCGCGATAGGGCCTAAACATCGCCGGCGCACCTTTTTCGGGCGCTCACGGGCGTCGGCGAAAAAATTTCGCGTTTGGGGCCAGCGGCGTTCATCGGCGCAACGTCATTTCAAGCGACGTGCCACGGACGGCGGGCATGCCCGTGCCCACAGCGCCGAGTCGCTGCGAGGGCTTACGCCCATCGTGTGCGGATGTGCGTTCCGCCGCCCATCTCCCTCGCCAGCCCGCATTTGCCACCGCCTTTGCCCCCTTGCCTGACCCGTTTCCGTCAAGACAGGACTTTTCTGGAGCGTGCGGAGCTTGGGTACTCGTCTTGCTAGCGCAAGGATAAATCGCAAGGTTCCAGTCGTGACGTCTCGGCGCCGTCGGGCGGCGAGCGGTTGCCGGACCGTCAAAGTGAGGAATTCATGACCGCCGACCCACGCGCCGACATGTCCCACGATCTGCTGCGCCAGGAACGCCAGCCGCTGGACGTCTTCTTCTCTCCCAGGACCGTCGCCGTGGTCGGTGCCACCGAAACCGCCGGCAGCGTCGGCCGCACCATCCTGTGGAACCTCATCAACAGTCCCTTCGGGGGCACGGTCTTTCCCGTCAATCCCAAGCGCCCCAGCGTCCTGGGCATCAAGGCCTATGCGACGCTGGCCGACGTCCCGGCCAAGGTGGATCTGGCGGTGATCGTCACGCCGGCGACGGCCGTGCCTGGTCTGGTTGGTCAGTGCGCCGATCTGCAGATCCCGGGCGCCGTGATCATCTCGGCCGGGTTTCGCGAGGTGGGCGCCGCCGGGGCCGAGCTGGAACGGCGCACGCTGGCCGAGGCGCGGCGCGGTCGCATGCGCCTCATCGGCCCCAACTGCCTGGGCGTGATGAGCCCCGTCAGCGGCCTCAACGCCACCTTCGCCGCGGCGATGGCTCGTCCGGGCAACGTCGCCTTTCTCAGCCAGAGCGGCGCCCTGCTGACGGCCATTCTCGACTGGAGCCTCAAGGTCCAGCTTGGCTTCTCCGCCTTCGTGTCGCTGGGGACCATGCTTGACGTCGGGTGGGGCGATCTCATCGACCATTTCGGCAACGATCCGCGCACGCGATCAATCGTCCTTTACATGGAATCGATCGGCGACGACGCGCGCGGCTTCCTGTCGGCGGCCCGCGAGGTGGCGTTGACCAAACCGATCATCGTCATCAAGGCCGGCCGCACCGAGGCCGCCGCGCGCGCCGCCGCTTCGCACACCGGCGCCTTGACCGGCTCCGACGAGGTCCTCGACGCCGCCTTTCGCCGCACCGGCGTGCTGCGCGTCAGCCAGATCGGCGACGTGTTCGACATGGCCGAGGTGCTGGGCAAGCAGCCGCGCCCGCGCGGTCCGCGCCTGACCGTGGTGACCAACGCCGGCGGGCCGGGCGTGCTGGCCACCGACGCCCTCATCACCCACGGCGGCGAGCTGGCTCCGCTGTCGGACGACACCCGGGCGCGCCTGGACACGCTGTTGCCGGCGGCCTGGAGCCACGGCAACCCCATCGACGTCCTGGGCGACGCCCCGCCGGCCCGCTATGCCGGCGCGCTGGAGATCGCCGCCGCCGATCCCGACAACGACGGCTTGCTGGTGGTGCTCACGCCGCAGGACATGACCGATCCGACGCTGACCGCCCAGGCGCTGACCCGGTACGCGAAGGTGGCCGGAAAGCCGGTGCTGGCCAGCTGGATGGGCGGCGCCCAGGTGGCGGCCGGCATCGACATCCTCAACCGCGCCAACATTCCCACCTTCGCTTTCCCCGACGCGGCGGCGCGCGCCTTCTGTTACATGTGGCGGTCGTCCTACGGGTTGCGGGCGCTCTACGAGACGCCGGCCCCCGGGCAAGTGGGCGCCGCCGACGCCGTGGGCGCGGCCGGCATCATTGAAGCGGCGCGCGCCGACGGGCGCACGCTGCTGGACGAGGTCGAATCAAAGCGCCTGCTGGCCGCCTACGGCATTCCCGTCACCGACACGCGTGTCGCCACCACCGCCGCCGACGCGCGCGCGGCCGCCGTGGACATCGGCTTTCCCGTCGCGGTGAAACTGTATTCGCGCACCCTCACGCACAAGACCGACGTGGGCGGCGTCAAGCTGGGGCTGGCCGACGGTGACGCCGTGGCGCGCGCCTTCGACGCCATCCGCGCCTCGGTGACCGAACGGGCCGGCGCGCAGCACTTCCTGGGCGTCACCGTGCAGCCCATGGCCCGTCTCTCCGGCGCCTACGAATTGATTCTGGGCGCCTCGCCCGATCGGCAGTTCGGGCCTGTGCTGCTGTTCGGCGCCGGCGGCCAGCTGGTCGAGGTGTTCCGCGATCGCGCGCTGGCCTTGCCGCCCCTCAACCGCACGCTGGCCCGGCGCATGATGGAACAGACGCTGATCTTTCGCGCCTTGCAGGGGGTGCGCGGCCAGGCGCCGGTGAACATGGAGGCGCTGGAAGAGTTGCTGGTGCGCTTCAGCGAGCTGGTCGTGGATCATCCGTGGATCAAAGAGCTGGACATCAATCCCTTGCTCGCCTCGCCCGACGGGCTGCTGGCGGTCGACGCGCGCGTCGTCCTGCACGATCCCGCCACCCGTCGCGAGGACCTGCCCCGTCCGGCCATTCGCCCGTACCCGGCGCAGTACGCCCAGCCACACCGCTTGCCCGACGGCACAGATCTCATGGTCCGGCCCATCCGGCCCGAGGACGAGGCGATGATGATCGACTTTCATCGCACGCTGAGCGAGAGCACTGTCCGGCAGCGTTATCTGGCGCCCCTGCAGCTGGATCTGCGCACCACCCACGAACGACTGATTCGCGTCTGCTTCTCCGACTATGACCGCGATATCGCCCTGGTGGTCGAACACCGCCCGGTCGGCGCCGCTCCGGAGATCGTCGCCGTCGGCCGGCTCAGCCGCCGGTCGGCCCACGATGACGCCGAGTTCGCCATCCTGGTGCGCGACGCCTGGCAACGACGCGGGCTGGGGACAGAGCTCTTGCGCCGGATCGTCGCCGTCGCCCGCGCCGAGCGCATCCCCCGGGTCACCGCCACCATGCTGCCCGACAACGTCGCCATGATGCGCATCGCCTCCCATCTGGGCTTCACTGTGCGCTGCGAATTTGGTGACGCCGAGGCCGTCGCAGAGATCTCGCTCGGTTCCTGACGTCGCCGACCTGCTGATCCAATGCACGTCTTGCGAGCCATCGGTTTTCTCGCGCTGAAAGTGCGCGCTTGCGATGCCGGCAATCCAGATTGCGGGACCGTTTCGTGGTTCGCCTTTTGCTCATTGCCGTTGCGAGTAAAAAGACAGATGCACAAAATGGATGAAGCCCTGGCCACCGAGGATTTCACGCTGTCCGACATTGGGGACGGCGAGCAACTGATCAAGGAGCTGGGAGAAGGTTTGCCGCAGCGGATCGCCTACATCGGAGCGGAGCATCGTTGCCGCTTCGTCAACCAGGCCTTCATCCGATGGTGTGGCCGCCCCCGAGAGGAAGTCGTCGGGCACCTGATGTCGGCGGTGCTGGGCGCCGACGCGTACCAGACCCTGCGGCCCCTGGTCGATCAGGCGCTGGCCGGGGTGACGATCAAACATCAGGTCGACGTGTTGAAGGCCGATGGCCGCCACGAGCTGCGCGAGATCGTGCTGGTTCCCCACCACGGCGGTGGGGGGGCCGGTCTGGCGACCCGCGGCTGCTTCTGGATCGCCAGCGACACCACGCCCCAGCTTGGCGAGCAGCAGCGACAGCAGCAGTTCGAGCGCGATCGCGGCGCCGCGCTGGAGTTGCTGGCTTCCGGCGCTGACACCGATCGCGTGCTGGACCTTCTGGCGCGCGCCATCGAGAGTCGGTTTCCGGGCGCGCTGGTGAAGGTGAGCATGGACGGCTCAAGCTGCCCCCCCACCGCCAGCGCGCCGCCCGCAGGCGCCGGTCATCTGCTGTCCGTGCCGATTGTCCTCGGGGCGGAGAGGGCGGTGGGGACTGTCTGGTGCCGGCTCCCCGCGCTGCCAGGCGACGCCCCGACCGATCAGCACCTCGCCGGTGTGATGACAGCGCTGCAGTCCTGCGCCCAGATCGCCGCGCTGGCGGCTGCTCGACGCGAGCTGGACCGTCGGCTGGCCTATCAAGCGCAGCACGACGATCTGACCGGCCTGCCCAACCGCCTGCTCTTCGAGGAACACGTGCACCTGTTGCTGGCCGCCGCCCGCCGCCGCCCCAGCCGCATGGCGCTGGTGGTCATCGACCTTGACGACTTCAAGCGCATCAACGACGCCCTGGGGCACGCCGCCGGCGATCAGCTGTTACGGATGTTCTCTGACCGCCTCGCCCGCTGCACGCGGGGCGGCGATCTGCTGGGGCGCATCGCCGGTGACGAATTCGTTATTCTGTTGCGCGATCTGCCGCCAGGCGCCAACGCCCACACCATCGCGGCGCGTTTGTGCGACCGGCTGCACGCGCCGCTGACGCTGGGCGAGCACGAGGTGCACCTGTTCGCCAGCTTCGGCGTCAGCAATTTTCCGGAGGACGGCTCGGACGCCTCCACGCTGCTGCGCAAGGCCGACATCGCCATGTCGCGCGCCAAGGCCGACGGAAAAAAGCGCGTCGCCACGTTCACCCCCGATCTTCTGATCGAGGCCTCCGACCGCCTGACCCTGGAGGGGGCCCTGCGTCGTGCCCTGGATCGCCACGAGCTGAGCCTGCACCTGCAGCCCCAGGTCGATCTGCGGAGCCGCCGCGTGGTCTCCTTCGAAGCGCTGTGCCGCTGGAATCACCCGCGCCTGGGCGTCGTGGCCCCGTCGAAGTTCATCGCCTGCGCCGAGGAGACCGGCCTCATCATCCCGCTGGGCACCTGGGTGATCGGCGAGGCCTGTCGCCAGGCGCGCGCCCTGTCCCAGCAGGGGCACCCGGGCGTGCGCATGGCCGTCAACGTCTCGGCCGCCCAGTTTCTGCAAGGCGATCTGGTCGACATCGTTCAGCGCGCCGTGCGCGAATGCCAGCTTC
>DATLVT010000821.1:0-5621 GCA_035577105.1 Polyangia bacterium | reverse complement strand
ACCATCAGCTGCGTGGTTATCGTGATCCTCTCCATCGGCCTTTATTTTCGAAGCCTGCGGGCCATTCCCCTGACCGGGATCCCGGCCACCATCGGCGCCGCCGCGGCGTTCGCGGTGGCCGAGCTGGCCTTTGGCTATCTGAACTCGTCGACGGCGTTCCTGGGGTCGATCATCATCGGCAACGGGATCAACTATGCGATCGTCTTTCAGTCGCGTTACGAAGAGCATCGCGCCCAGGGCGCCAGCCCCGCCGAGTCACTGAGGCTGGCGCTGGGCGGCGTCTGGCGGGGGACGCTGGTGGCGGCGATCTCCGCGTCGGCGGCCTATGCGTCGCTGATGGTGACCAGCTTTCGCGGCTT
This sequence comes from Polyangia bacterium, assembly GCA_035577105.1. Classification (GTDB taxonomy): domain Bacteria; phylum Myxococcota_A; class Polyangia; order Fen-1088; family Fen-1088; genus DATKEU01. Next base: position 5,262 of record DATLVT010000821.1, on the reverse strand, counting down.
CTATCAGTTCGGCGTGATGGGGGCGGTCGGTTCGCTGGCCTGCTGGTTGGCGACCTTCACGGTGCTCCCTGCCCTGCTGGTCTTGCTGGACTGCCGGGGCCGAAAGCGCGCCCTGAAGGTGCCGCGGCCGCCGGTCGATTTCGGCCCGCTGGCGCGGCTGGTGGCGCGCCGCAGTGGCCTGGTGACCGCCCTGTTCACCGTGCTGGCCATCGGCAGCGCCATCGGCCTGCGCCACTTTCTGCAGGACCCGTTCGAATACAACTTTCTCAAGCTGAGCGTGAAGGTCAAGACGTCGGACGAGGTGCAGCAGTTCAATCAGAGCCTGGACAAGCTGTTCGGACGGTGGCCCGGGCCCACCATCGTCCTGGCCGACACCCTGGACGAGGTGGAGCCGATCAAGGAGACCATTCGCCGTCAGGATCGCGACTTCCCTGGGCCCGACGTGATCGGTGACGTCGTCACCGTCTATGACATGTTGCCCGGCCCGCCCGACGTGCAGAGGCACAAGCTGGACCTCATCGCCCAGATTCGAAAGCTGACGCACGATCCGGCGCTGTCGGCGCTGAACGACAAAGAGAAGGCTGACCTGGCGAAGATCGATCCGCCGGAAGACCTTCACCAGCTGCAGCCGAGCGATCTGCCCCCGCTGGCCCGCCGACCTTTCACGGAGACCGACGGGGCGATCGGACGGGTGGTGCTGGTCTACGCGGCGCTGCACGGGATCTCCGTCTGGAACGGGCGCGATCTGCTGCGGATCGCCTCTGTCCTGCAGTACCTGCATCTGCCGAACGGCAAGATCGTGCAGACGTCCGGCACGGCGGTGGTGTTCGGGGCGATGATCCGCTCGGTCTTGCACGACGGACCGATCGCGACGGTCGCCTCCTTGATCGCCATTCTCATCATCATCGCCTTCACCATCCGACCGGCCATCGCGGCGCTGATGGCGCTGGGCACCCTGGTGCTGGGTGTGCTGTTGATGGTGGGGGCGGCCGGGTGGGCGCAGGTGCACGTGACCTTCCTGAACTTCATCGCGCTGCCCATCACCTTCGGGGTGGGCGCCGAGTACGCCCTGAACGTCATCACCCGCTATCGCGAGGAGCGCGACATCCTGAGCGCCATCCGCTCCACCGGCGCCGCTGTGGCCCTCTGCTCCTGGACCACCATCGTCGGCTACGGATCGCTGCTGGCGGCGCGCAACCGGGCGCTGCAGGGGTTCGGATCGATGGCCATCCTGGGAGAGATCGCCTGCCTGTCCGCCGCCATCGTTGCGCTCCCCGCGGTGCTGATGTGGCTGCGCTCCCGGCGGCCCTCCAGCCCCATCGTGCAAGACCCCTTCATCGATCCGCCGCCCGTCGAGCGCCAGCCGCCGTCGACCAGCGTCTAGGTCTCCATGACAACGACGACCAGCGAGCCGCCGATGCCGGCGCCGCGATCAGATGACGGCTGGTCGTGGAAGACCTTCCTCGGCGCGGCGGCCGGCGTTCTGGCAGCGCGGGCCCTGTACCTTCTGCGCTTTGGCTGGGACATCGGCTGGATGAATCTTGGCTACCTGGAGAACAGCCGCCTGATCGCGCTGGGGCGGCACCAGTCCGTCGAGGAGCAGCCGCTGACCTACTTTGCGCTGCTGGCGGGGCGGCGACTGGGGCTGGGGGCGCGCGCGGCGAACGAGGCCGTCTACCTGGTGGCGCACCTGCTGCTGGCGCTGGGTGTGCTGGGGCTGGCGCGGTTCGTGTGGCCCGCGGCGCGCGCGCGGCGGCGCGGCGCCCTGGCGGTGGCGCTGGCGGTGACGCCGCTGCTGGCCTGTGAATCGGGGCGCAACAACCTGGGGGCTGCCCTGGCGGCGGGGCTGGCGGCCAGCGCGCTGGCGGTGGCCGCCACCGTCGCCACCGCGACGCGCCCGCGCCGCAGCGTCACCGTCACCGTTCAGCTTCTGATCGCGGCGCTGCTGGCGGCACTGGCCAGCACTGGCCGTTATGAAGCGCTGGCCACCTGCGCCGGCGGTGCGCTGGTGCTGGCGCTGCTGGGTGGCCGCATGCCCGCCGTCGGACAGCACCGGGCCGCCGCCGTCGCCCTGGGGGGCGGCGTCGTCATCGGCGTGCTGGCGGTGATCGCCATTCGCCGGGCGCTGGCCGCCGGGGTGGTCGCCGCCACCAGCACGTACGGGCTTTACACCTTCTATGACGGGCTGCCGCTGTTGATGTTTCCGCATCTGCCGTCGACCGAATACGCCCGCTACCGGGCGTCGGTGCAATTCTTCGGCGGCTTCGACGAAAACCACGGCAGCGTGCTGCGGGCGCTCCTGCATCATCCGGGCTGGGCCCTGCTGCGTTTCCTCACCAAGCCCGTCGACCACCTGGCCGTGTTGCTGTGGTTTTACGGGCTGACACCCATCGGCGTCGCGCTGGCCGCCGCTGGCGTTCGAGGCATCGCGCGGCGGCCCGCGCCCGAATGGCAACGCGGGTGGCTGCTGGCCGCTTTTCTGCTGCCGCTGGGGATGCTGTTCGTCCCGCAGCAGAACCCGGCCTACTACCTCAGCGTGGCGACGCCTCTCCTGCTGGCCATGGCCCGCGGCGCGGATCGCCTCGTCACGCGCCTGCGCCCGCGGACAGTGAGGATCGTCGCCGGCGTGACGGTGCTGATGGGCGTCGCGCTGATCGCCGCCGCCGGCAAGCGCACCATCACCAACAGCCGCGCCCTGAACCAGGCCGCCGCCTACCTGGAGACGCGCTGCCAGGACGGCTGCCTCACCAACGCGCTTCCCCAGTCCATTGGCAGCCAGGTCTGGGTGGTCACCGACGCCGGCGCGCCCTTCCCGCCCCGCCTGCATCGCAACGAGCAGGCCGTCCTGCAGGGCTTTCGCCCGCGGGACGCCGACGCCTACAACTACTGCAGCCGTGTCGCTCGCGCCCGGACCGGCGGTTTTGCCGGCCCCGTTCTTTTCGTCGACGCCCGCATCAAGACCTTCACCGCCTTCGACCCCGATTTCGATCCCACCGTCCGCTACCAGGGCACGCTGGATCGCTCGAACCTGATCGAGGACCGCCGCTTCTCCGCCGGCCCCGACGAGGTGATCATCTATCACCTCCCGGACAGCAGCCCCTGCCGCCACATTGCCGGGTCGGCGGAGTAAGGTGGCGGCGGCTCGTCTAGCTCTCGTTCGGCGTCAAGGCGCGGCAGGGCAGCCGATTCTCTTGGTGTCGATGCCGACGTCGTCCATCCACATATCGATCGGGATCGGCGACGATTGGGCGTTGTACCAGCCCAAAGACAGCTTCGTGAACGGTGGCGCACGCCAGTTGTTGGCGCCCGCTCCTTGAATGCAGCCGTCACCTTTCTGCATCACCGCCATGTCGGCGAGCTCCTCACCGTTCAGCCAGTAGTGCATCTCGTTCTTGGCGCCGTCGTACAACCATTCGATGCAATTCCATTGCGCCAGCGGCATGTGGGTCTTGGAGTTTTTCCAGCAGTCGGCGGACGGCGTCCAGTAGTTGGCAAACAGGCCACCGTCGCCGGGGACCGGTCCGCCGCCATAGTTGTACTGACCGTCGGTCATCGTGCCGGGGAAGAAGCCCTGGGCGCGGATGTTGTCCCAGTGCACGTTCTTGATCGGCGTCGCCATCACCCACATCATCATGCGCCCATAGAACGTGTTGTTGGGCAGCGCGGAGAGCGGCCGCGTGATGAAGGAGTTGACGTGGTCCCTGTTCGCCACCAGCGTGACGTGCACCGATTTCGTCCCGCTGTACGCGCGCGTGGTGTCGACCTGCAGCGTGCCGGTTCCAGCGGGACGGATGTCGACGGTCCACATCGCGGGCGCGGCCCCGGCGGCGTTGCCTTCGAAATCGTCGCACGCAATGGCACCGGTGCACGCTCCGCTGAGGCCCGTCTCGCTGGCTGAATCCCGGGAACTGCCGCCCTCCTCGCCGGCTGTCCCCCCGCTGCCGGCGACGCCGTCAGGCGCGCTGGCCAGATCGGCGGCGTCCGCCGACGGTGCCGGCCCGCCGCCCGTTCCACCTGTCACCGGAGTTCCGGAATCAGCGGTCGAGGATGTTCCGCCGGTGCCACCGGTCCCGTTCGAGGGTGCCGGCGTCGCGGTCGGGGCGCTGCACGCCGCGATCCCCAACAGAACAAATGCCGAGATCTTCATGCAACTCAGGTACCTTGGGATCACGAAACAGGTCAAACCGAGGCTGCCGGCGACGATTGCTGTGCGTGTCACGCGCGCGATCGAGGTCAGCTAACAAAATGAGAGCGACAGTCCGGACGGATGTCTGGCACGACTCTCGACATTCCATCGACCACCTGCTGACACGCTGCTCGATCGGTCCGGCCAACGTTGCTCCTCCTCCGGCGGCTGCGAATCCGGGAGACCCCGAACCCACCCGCGCCGGTGGTCATTTGACGATCTTTTGACCGTCTTTTGACGATGATGCGTCGCCCCACTTGCCCTGACATGTCGGCGAGGTGCGTCGGGTCGAGCCCTTTGCTTCATCAGCTGTTAGACCGTTCAAGAGGCAGTCACCGGCAGCCGACTGATCCCCCAAGGTATGAACTGTGGCTGCGCATAGAAGCGGCGAGCGGGGCTTCATCGCGATCGTCACGCCACCACCACGGCGACCAACGACGGGGGCCAGTTCGGTGCACCAGGTGGCGCTGCGCCACCCGGCGTCGCGCCCAGGCCTCACGAGAAATCGCCGGCCGACGACGAACTCAGATTGCCCACAATAAGGAGCTGATGTGCCCCACCTCGCCACAATCGACAACCAGATCAATTTGCTCGAGCGCGTATACGACAACCTCCAATCTTTGGCGACTCGGGGCGACACAAAGGCCGGTCTGCTATTGGCCACGCACGCGGTTATCGTCTACACGCTGATTTCCACAGTATCAGCCCACATGAACCACGGCGGCATGCACCTCGACCAGTTCCAGAAAACCGCTTTGTGGTCATGCGGCGGGTTCTTTTTGGGCTCTTTTTCTCTCAGTGTCAGCGTTCTCCTCTCGCGAGGAGGAAGCTTTGGCAAAGGAACCCGGCCAGCAAGTTTGCTTTACGTGATGACCGCCTCTGGCACATCGCCCGGCCAGTACATCGCTCTGCTAAGGGACAGCAGTGATGAACAGGTCTTGCAGGACTATGCCAGCAACATTCACGATCTCGCGAGCATTGTTAAGAGCAAGCTGACTCTCTTCAATTTGGCTGTTCGGATCTTCATCCTCACGACGGCAGCATGGATGGCCAGCGTGGTTGGCATCCTGGTGAGC
>DATLVT010000820.1:0-14630 GCA_035577105.1 Polyangia bacterium | reverse complement strand
CATCTCCGGCATGGTCAGGTCGAGGAGGATCAGCGCCGGCGTCGACTCGTCCCGCAACAACATGTCCAGCGCCACGCGCCCGTTGGCGGCGCAGTCGGCGGTGAATCCGTTGTCTTCAAGGACGTCCCGCAGCGTCGTGCGAATCTCCTCGTCGTCGTCGATCACCAGGACGCTCAGCTTGGCAGGTTTGTTTGCTGTCATGGGCGGGCGAGATGGTCCCTCTTCACGGCGCATGCCAAGCGGATTCGCCTGACTGCGCCGGCGCGCGCCTCGATCCAGCCGCAACACGCACCGATCGGTGACGCTGGGGCGGTCGCCGGCACCAGTCGCGGTAACGCCCGGTCAGGCCAGCGCGACGTCGGGCATGGGAATCGTGAAGAAGAAGGTGGCCCCGCGGCCGAGGGTGCTGTCCGCCCAGATGCGCCCCCGGTGCGCGTTGACGATTCCCTTGGCGATGGCCAGCCCCAGCCCGGCTCCCTCGTACGCCACCTGGTCGCTGCGCCAGTAGCGTTCGAAGAGGTGCTGACCGTCCTCCTCGCTGATTCCCGGACCGTCATCAGCGACGGTGAACAGCAGCTCTTGCTCGTGCACCTTGACGGTGAGGACGATGTGTCCGCCTTTTGATGCGGCCTTGGTGGCGTTGCCGACCAGGTTGGACAGCACCTGAAGGATGCGATCACGGTCGCAGAAAGCCATGGGTAGCGCGGGCGCGATCTCCACCGTCAACCGCTGCCCCTTGCCTTGCACGACGCCCTCGAAGGTGGTGACGGTCTCGCGGATCAGCCAGCCCGGATCCTGCGACGTGCGTCTTATCGAAAGGTGCCCCGCCTCGATGCTGGCGAAGTCAAGGAGGTCTTCGATGAGGCGCAGCATGCGCTCGGCCGAACGCTTGATCCTGGCGGCCGGCAGCGGAACGTCCCCCTTTGCCACCAGCGCCTCGGCGGTCATCAGGACGGCGCCCAGAGGATTGCGGAGATCGTGGGAGACAACCGCCAGGATCTGTTCGCGCGCCCGCACCGCCTGCTGGGCCTCCTGGTAGAGGCGGGAATTCTCGGCAGCGAGGACCTGGTACTTGTGACTGTTGCTTTCGGCGCTGACGCGTTCTCTCTCGGCCACCACCCCTTTTTGTTCGGCGTGGCTCTGTTCCTCCTCGGCACGCTGGCGCCTGATGATGTCCCGCCGCCAGGCCCGATCGCGGTCCAGGGCGATGGCCAGCTGGTTGGCGATGGCGTTGACGAAGATCAGATCCGTCTTGTCCAGCGGCTCGGCCCCCTCGAACTGCAGGACGCCAAAGGGGCGGCGCTGGGCCACCACCAGCGGAATGACGATGAACCTGTTGGCCAGGTTGACCCGTACGTCATCCTGCGCCGGCAAGACGGTCATGCCCGTCTGCTCCTCCAGATTCAGCGACTCGATCGAGCGCGCTCCCACCAGATAGGCGTAGGCGGCGCCCACGTGTTCCTTCACCGGTTGCAGGTGACCATCATTCTGGCCGGCGGCGGACCAGACGATCATCTTGGAACGATCCTCGCCTTTTTCGACCAGGATGGCGCTGCGCAGGGGCAGCGTCTTCGCCACGATGCCCAGGGCGGGATCGAACGGCTGCTCGACGTTTTCAAAACGCGCAAACAGCTTGCTGATCTCGTACAGGCTCTCCAGTCGCTGATGGGCCTTCTCGCCGGAGGTCATCTGGTCTTTCTCCTCTCCGCACCGTGCGGGCGCTTCTTTCGCGGCAGGACGACGACCGGCGGCCCGTGCGCGCCGTTGGTGGCGGTGCCGATGCGCATGCCACCCTTGGCCAGGGTGATGGCGTGCGTGCGGTGATCGTGGTCGCTGCCCCGGGTCTTGACGATGGTCAGGGTAGGCGTCAACTGGCCCCCGGCCTGGCTATAGCGAAGCATGATCAGGTTGTCGGCGACGGGGGACAGGCCCAGCTCGGTGACGTGCTCGGTCGACGAAAGAGACGAGGTCTCCAGGGTCATCAGGCTGGTGATGCCCAGGGTCTTGAAACGGACCGACAGCTTGTACAGCGTGTGGCGGAACTCGTCGGTGGCGATGTGTTCGGTCAGCATCTGCGTGGCGGCGTCCAGCGCCACCCGGCAGGCCTTGAGGGCCGTCAGCCTGTCGGCGAGCACCGTCAGAAATTGACCGACACGGAGGTGCTCGCGAGAGACGTACAGGACCTGGATCAGGCCGGCCTCGACGGTGGCCTGCAAGGGCAGCCCCAGGGCCTCGGCGCTGGCGAACAGTTGCTGGGGCCCCTCCTCCAGCGTGACGTACAGGCCGGGCTGTCGCTTCTTGGCGCCCTCCAGGAGGAACTGCAGTCCCATGATGGTCTTGCCGACGCCCGCGCTGCCCGAGACCAGGGTGACGCTGCGTTTTAACAGCCCGCCGCCCATCAGCTGGTCCAGGCCAGGAATACCGGAGGGGAGGCGGGTGGTGATCTCGACCGCCGGGGGCGGCGACTCCGCCTCCAGCTCGCCGGTATAGCGGGGGAAGACCGTGACGCCGCCCTTGCCGATGACCAGGTTGTGCCGGCCCTTGAGATGGCCGGTGTTCCGAAGCTTGTAGATCTCGATGTATCGCTCGCGTTCCTGGCCTTCTTCCAGCGAGCTGAGGATGATCACGCCGTCGACGACGGTCTCCTCGACGCCAAAACGGCTGACCTTCTCTGATCCGTACGGTATGTCCGTCGGGAAGAAGCCGACCGCCCCGGCGTTCTGGACGATGCTGCACAGGTGAAAGATCCGCTCGCGGCTGATCTGGGGATCGGTCACCTTGTGCAGGAACACCGACACGGAATCGATGACCACCCGCTGTGCCTTCATGGCGGTGATGCGTTCCTGCATCATCCGCATGTGGGCCTCCACCATGATGTCGGGCTGGGGGATGAAGACGATCTCGATCATGCCGCGCTTGATCTGGCGCTCCAGGTCCCAGCCCAGGCCGTGCCCGGCGGCCAGCAGCCGTTCCTCGCTCTCCTCGAAGGAGAAGAGGATTCCCTTCTCGCCGGCCTCGGCGCCCCGGTAGATGAACTCCAGCGACAGGACCGTCTTGCCGGTCCCGGCGACGCCGCCGATGAGGAGGCTGGAGCCCCAGGGGATGCCCGGCCCCAGGATCTCGTCCAGCTTGTCGATGCGGGTCTTGCACCGGGCCGGCCGTCCGTGCGGCGCCGCCTCGCGCTTCAGCGCCACGCGGGGGGCGAAGACCTCGACGCCGGCGGCGGTGATGACGAAGGGGTGCTCGTCGCGGCTGTGATCCGTTCCGCGCAGCTTGACGGCCCTGAAGAATCGCTGCTGCTCGCCCAGCGACTCGCGCTGGGCCAGGACCAGCACGCCGTCGACGATCGAGAAGAAGGGGTTGGTCTCGTAGTCGCCGGCGCCATACTCGCCGAGAAGGAGCGCGGTGGTCTCCCAGGCCATCAGGTTGACGGCGATCTCGTAGCCGAACTTGCGAAGCTCCTCCTTCGATCCCGCGAGATCGTCGAAGACCTTGAAGCTGTCGATGACGATGATGGCCGGCTTGACCTGCTTGATGTGCTGCATGATGAGGGCGGAGACCGACGACAGCCCCTTCGATCGCAAGATCACGCCGAGATCGACGAAGGTGACGCCATCTTCGATCTTCTTCGCGTCAAAGAAGGCGAACTGCTGCAGGTACCGCAGGCTCTTGGCGGTCGGCTCCGACAGCGTGCTGAAGAACAGGACGCGACGGCCGGGGGATGCGTTGTGAAAGCAGATCTGCTGGGTGAGGATCGTCTTTCCCGATCCGGGCGGACCGCTGACGACGATCACGGAACCCTTCGGCAACCCGCCGTGCAGGATGAGATCGAGGTTGGGAACCCCGGTCTCGATTCGTTCAATACCCTTGTTCTTGGTCATGACCCATTGCCCCCGCGTTCGGTGCTTGTGGTGTTGGTGGGACTGTCGGGCGTTCCGTTCTTGCCTGTCGCGCCTTCAACCGGCGTCACCCTGGAAAGCTCGGCGTAAAGTTCCGGCGTGAGAATCTCGGCGGTCAAGGTGCCGACGACGGTGAGGAACTCAACCAGGACGAAGCGGACCGCCCTGATCAGGTCGGGGTCGTGCCAGTCGCGGGTCAGCTCGCGAAACTCCCGGAAAGAGATCCCCCCGGTCGGTTCCACCTTCAGCGATGACAGGCGCGGAAAGCTCTGGGAGGCGTTGTGCAGCACGCGTTCGGCGATCGCAGCCAGCGTGACCTCACCCAGCGTGGCGGCGGCCCGGGCGCACAGGGCGCCCAGCGCCGCTTCGAAGAGCCGCAAGACAGCCTTCGGGGTTTGATTGGCCGCCGCGCTGGCCAGCCATTCAGTCACGCAAACCCCATGCTGACCTTCGTCACGCAGGGCAGGGACCCCAGGATGTGCCGGTCTCACCGAGACCGACCGACCGACGACCATCGCTTGTACCTCATAGCCTTTCTCCCGCTCTCCCGCGGGCAAGGCGACGTGCGCCTCGCGCAGAGGCGACAATGGGGGTGGATCCATGAGCCGCAAGGGCCAAACGGACCTTTCGGTCGCGCGGTTCGCTCAGGGCCGGTGGCCGGCGGATCGAATCGTGCAACATCGCCGAGCAGAGCCATGCGCGACGCAAACCCGAGGGTATCAACTGTTCACGACGCACCGGCGCCAGCGGCGCCATCCAGGGCGAACCAGTGGGCCGTCGATCTGAGGCAACCCATCGCTCTTATTCGTCAACACGCCACCTTGCTGCACGGATCGCCGGCCGGCGCGCTGGGCGAGGCGCAAAGGCAGTCGGTCTTCGCCATCGAGGCGGAGAGTCAGCACCTGGATCGCCTCCTGCGAACCCTGGAGTGCGTGGATGCTCCCCCGTCCCGGCTGGGAAGCGTGGCGCTGGAGGCTCCCTGGGTGGCCGCGCCTTCGCCGTCGGCGATCCTGGTGGCGGACGATGACGACGAGATCCTTCGGTCGCTGGGCGATCTGCTGTCCGAGCAATATCGCCTCACCTTCGCCCACGATGGCGGTGAAGCGGTGGCGGCCCTTCGTCTATGGCCCTTCGACCTGGCGATCATCGATCTCGGGTTGCCGGTGATCGACGGATTCAAGCTGGTCAAGGCCATGCGCGGCCCCGACGAGTGCCCTTCGTCCGCGGTCATGTTCCTGGTCCGGGCAGTCCGAGCCCGAGGTCAAGGTCCGTGCGCTGGCGCTGGGTGCCGTGGACTATGTCACCAAGCCGTTCCACGCCGACGAGCTGAAAGCCCGGGTGGCCCGCATCCTGGCCGCCGTGGCGCGCGAAGCCTCCTTGCGGGCGGACGCCATGATCGATTCGCTGACCGGTCTGGCCAACCACCGCAGCTTCTCGCAAAGCCTGGAGCGCGAGGTCGAGCGGTCGCGTCGTTACGAGCTGCCGCTGTCGCTGATGACCGTCGACCTGGATCGGCTGAAAGCCATCAACGACCAGCACGGCCACGCGGCGGGAAGTGACGCCATCCGTCTGACCGGGCGCGTGCTGGCGGGCGCCGTCCGCAAGTTTGAAGTGGTGGCGCGTCAGGGCGGCGATGAGTTCGCCGTCATCCTCCCCAACACCGGCGCCCCCGAGGCGCGCCTGCTGGCGGAACGCATTCGCGCCGAGATCGCCGCCCAGGTCATTCACGGCGTGAGGCTGTCGGCCAGCATCGGGATCGCCTCCTTCGGCGAGAGGGCGCCCGACGCGACGGCGCTGGTCAAGGCCAGCGACGAAGCTCTGTACCGGGCCAAGCGGGCCGGGCGCGACCGCGTTGAAGCGGCGACTCCGTAAGAGCGCTTTGCGGGGAGGTAGAGCGGGACGCGCCGGAACGGGGGTGTCACCGACCCGCCACACCGGCACCCCCCGGGCGTTACCTCTGGATGCCTGGCCGGCGTTTGGGCCTGGCGGCCCGCCGATCCATGAACATGTTCGGTTCACGCCACGATGGGGATCCCGCGAACATGAAAATTCTTGTTGTCGAAGACGAAGCGGACCTTCGTGCCACCATCGGCGACGTCATCAGAGACGCCGGCCACGACCTGGTCGAGGCCGGTGACGACGCCGCGGAGGCCTGCGCTCTGGTTGACCAGGCGATCTTCGATCTGGTGATCAGCGACGTTCGATTGCCCGGGCTGGATGGGCTGGACCTGATGAGGCGCGCGCGCAAGTCGGCGCCCCTGTCCGAGTTCATCCTCATGACCGCCTACGCCGACGTCGGTCAGGCGGTCATCGCGCTGAAAGAGGGCGCTTCCGACTATCTGATCAAGCCCTTCTCGCCGGACGAGCTGCTTCACCACATTGCCCGCATCCAGACCACGCGGGCCATGAGGCAGGAGCTGGTCGGCGCGCGCCAGGCGCTGGCCCTGCGGCCCCCCGCCAACCGACTGGTGGGCCAGTCGCCGCAGATGCTGAAGATCCAGGCCCGGATAGAGACCATCGCTCACAGCGACGCGGCCACCTTGATCACCGGCGAGAGCGGAACCGGCAAGGAGCTGGTGGCGCACCTGCTGCACGATCGCAGCGCCCGCGCCGGCAAGCCATTTGTGGCGGTCAACTGTGCCGGGTTTCCCGACACGCTGATCGAATCGGAGCTGTTCGGGTTCGAGCGGGGCGCCTTCACGGGCGCCATCAAGCGCCGCGACGGCCGCTTCAAGGCGGCGGACGGCGGGACCCTGTTCCTAGACGAGATCGCCGAGCTGCCCTTGCCGGCGCAGGCCAAGCTGCTGCGCGTCCTGCAGGAGGGGATCGTCGAACCGCTGGGGACCGACACCGGCGTCAAGGTCGACGTCCGCCTGGTGTCGGCCACCCACCGGAACCTGCGCGAGCGCATCGCCCAGGGGCTGTTTCGCGAGGATCTCTTCTATCGCATCAACGTCCTCGACGTGGCGCTGCCGGCGCTGCGCGATCGCGACGGCGATCTGGCCATCCTGATCCAGTTCCTCCTCGATGGCTTCGCGCGCGCCGACAAGGCGGGGAATCGCCGGGTGCCGTCGATTTCAGGCGACGCCTATGCGGCCCTGACCGCCTATGGCTATCCGGGCAACGTGCGCGAGCTGGCCCATGCCATCGAGCACGCGGTCGTCATGGCAGCGGGGGGCGAGATCACGCTGGACCACCTGCCGGCCTCCATCGCCGAGGAGGCGCCGCTGGAGCGCCCCGCGACGATTCCCCCCGGAGGCGTTCCCACGGTTGAGCTGGCCCATCTGGGGCAAGCGATGCGTGCGTTCGAGAAGGCGCACCTGCTGAAGGTGCTTCAGGCGGCAGGCGGCAAGCGGGTGCGGGCCGCCGAGATGCTGGGCATCTCGCGCAAGAACCTCTGGGAAAAGCTGCGCGCGCACGAGACCCGCGAGCTGGGCGAGGAGCCCGGGTGAGGGGACCGCGAACTCACTGGTTGGCTTCCCGCGCGTAAACTACCTGGTGGAGGCTGGCGATGGCCCCCTGGATTCGCTCACCGCTGACCTGGCAATCCTCCAGCATTTCGGTGATCTCCATCAGTCGGACCTGGACCTCGGCCAGCTCGCTGGCGGTGAGGGTGGCGCCCAGGGGGGCCGCCAGGGCGCCGATCGACGATCGCAGCTGTTCCAGCGAATGATTCAGGTTCAGCAGCACGATGGTGAGGGGATTGTTGATGTCGTGTCCCAGCTTGGCGACGATCTCGCCCAGCTCGCTGAAATGTTCGGTCGCGCTCCGTTGACCGGATAGCTGCCGCTCGTTTTCCAGCAGCACGCGCGAGACGGTGCCCAGCAGCGCCTTTGCGTCGAAGGGCTTGCGCAGATAGGCGTCTGCCGAGATGGCGGCCGCTTTGGGGCTGCGGTCGGCCGAGATGGCAATCACCGGAATGCCAGACAGCGTGTGATCATTTTGCTGAGCGGTCCTGAACTCCCAGCCGTCCATGACGGGCATTTTCAGGTCGAGGATGATGACGTTGGGAGGTTCTTCCGTGGACAGCCGCATCAGCGCCTCGCGGCCGTTTCCTGCCAGGGAGATGGCGTAGCCCGACTCTTCCAGCAACATCCCGATCTCGTCACGAAGGATCTCCTCGTCTTCAACGACAAGGACCTGGCGCCTGGCCGTGCTGGAGGGCGTCGTCGGATGGTTCTGGACGGTGAGCGATTCGTTGCTGGGAGACAGGAAGGAGGCCTGGAGGTCGGAATTCAATTTGTCTGTTCCTCTCCGCTGGCTGGATGTCCAGTCGCGCGTCACCAGCGTCATCTGATCGCTGAGACGGATGATGTGGATCCAATTGCTATTGTCAAGCGTGCCCCATCGGCCGGCGTCTTGTCAGCGCGGAAGCCGACGACGTTCGGTTGACGACCCGTCAGGGATTCCCTGACGCCGCTTCAGTTGGGCGGCGGATTGACCGATGTGCCAGTGCCCCGAGCGCACCCAGCGCCGCGCTGCCGGGATGGCTGTCAGGTTGCATGACCTGGAGCTCGACAGGTGGAGTTCGTGCGGTCGCGACGGTGGCCGGCGAAGGGGTCGTGGTTGCTGGGGAGAGTCTATGGATCGCGAAGAAGTCATTTCCGGGTCAACTCCGCTGAAGAGCGCGGAAGGGATCCTGGTGGCAGCGGCGATCCGTGATGTCGGCATCCGCAAGGACGTCGAAGAACACCTGGAGACGATCGAAGCCAGATGCCGGCTGGTCGAGGAGGCACTCCGGGAGAGCGAAGAAAAATATCGAATGCTGCTGGAGGGCATCCAGGACCACGCCATCTTCCTGATGGACCCGCACGGCCAGGTCGTCAGCTGGAATGCCGGCGCCCAGCGCATCAAAGGCTACCCAGCCCAGGAGATCATCGGGCAGAACTTTTCCTGCTTCTTCCCGCCGGAGGAGATCGAAAGCGGCAGGCCGCAGGAGATCCTCGCGCTGACCGCCGCCAGCGGCCGGCACCAGGAGCAGGGCATGCGGGTCCGGAAGGACGGCTCACGTTTTCTGGCCGGCCTCACGTTCACGGCGCTGCGCGACGATGCCGGCCGTCTGCGGGGCTTTTCCGAGTTCAGCCACGATCTGACCGAGAGCAAGGAGTCCGGGGCGAAGTACCGGGGCCTCCTGGAGGCGGCTCCTGACGCCATGGTGGTGGTGAACCAGGACGGAGAGATCGTCCTTTTGAATGTTCAGGCGGAAAAGAGGTTCGGATACCGCCGTGATGAGCTGATCGGGCAGCAGGTCAAGAACATCATCCCGGAGGGGTTCGCGGAGCGGTTGATCGCGGACGGCACGCGAACCGCGGCCGAGGCCCTGGCGCAGCAGATCGGCACGGGGATCGAGCTGGTCGGACGACGCAAGGACGGCAGCGAGTTTCCCGTCGAGTTGATGCTGAGCCCGCTGGACAGCGCGGAGGGCATCCTGGTCACGGCGGCCATCCGCGACATCAGCGTGCGCAAGGAAGCTGAGAAGCACCTGGCCCAGATGGAGGGCCGGTACCGCGGGCTGCTGGAGGCGGCTCCCGATGCCATGGTGGTGGTGAACCAGGGGGGAAAGATCGTCCTTTTGAACCTGCAAGCCGAGAAACAGTTTGGCTACCGACGCGACGAACTGGTCGGACAGCAGGTGAGGAGGATCATCCCGGAAGGCTTTGCGGAACGACTGATCGCCGACGGTACCCGGACCGCGGCCGAGGCGCTGGGCCAGCAGATCGGCGCCGGGCTCGAGCTGTCCGCGCGGCGGAACGACGGCAGTGAATTTCCGATCGAGATCATGCTCAGCCCGCTGGAGAGCGCCGAAGGGGGCGTTTTGGTGACGGCGGCCATCCGCGACATCAGCGTGCGCAAGGAAGCGGAAAAGCGTCTGGCGCAGATGGAGGGCAAATATCGCGGCATGCTGGAGGCTGCCCCGGATGTGATGGTGCTGGTGAACCAGGAGGGAGAGATCGTCCTGGTGAACCTTCAGGCCGAGAAGCAGTTTGGCTATAGCCGTGACGAGCTGCTCGGCCAGCCGGTGAAGAACGTCATCCCGGAGGGCTTCACCGGGCAGCTGATCGCCGAGGTGCTTCGCTCGGCGGACGGCAAGCCGATGCACGGCAACCCGATGCGGATCGAGCTCGGCGGCCGTCACAAGAACGGCACCGATTTCCCGATCGAGATCATGCTCAGTCCCCTGGTAAGCACCGAGGGCATCCTGTTGACGGCGGCCATCCGCGACATCACCGCGCGCAAACAGGCGGAACGCCAGTTGTTGCAGACGGTGGCGGATCTTCATCGCTCGAACGAGGAGCTGGGACATTTCGCCAACGTCGCCTCGCACGACCTGCAAGAACCGTTGCGGATGGTGGCCAGTTACACGCAGCTCCTGTCCAAGCGGTACAAGGGAAAACTGGACGCCGACGCCGACGAGTTCATCGCCTTCGCGGTGGACGGCGCGAACCGCATGCAACGGCTGATCCAGGACCTGCTGGCCTATTCGCGGGTGGGCACCAAGGGGCAAGACCTGGTGGATGTGTCCAGCGAGGCGGCGCTGGCCGAGGCGATCCTGAATCTGCGCAGCGCCGTCGACGAGAGCGGGGCGCTGGTGACGCATGACCCGTTGCCCAACGTTCTGGCGGATGAGTCCCAGCTGGTGCAGCTGTTTCAAAACCTGGTCGGCAACGCCATCAAGTACCAGAACCCCGGCGTCCCTCGGGTGCACGTCTCGGCCGTCAAGGGCAGCGACCGGTCCGGCCCCGCGCGGTGGACATTTTCAGTGCGGGACAACGGCCTGGGCATCGAGACGCAATATTTCGAGCGGATCTTCGGCATGTTCCAGCGCCTGCACAAGCGGGAGGAGTTCGCCGGCACCGGCATCGGACTGGCGATCTGCAAGAAGATTGTCGAGCGGCACGGCGGCAGCATCTCGGTCGAGTCACAGCCCGGGCAGGGTTCCACGTTTCGTTTTGCCCTGGCGGAAAGTCAGAGAAGATCATGAAGACCCTCGGAGTCGGCGGCACCCCCATAGATGTCCTGCTGGTCGAAGACAGTCCCGGCGACGTCCGCCTGACCCAGGAGGCCCTGCGTGATGCCAAGCGGGCCATTCGCCTGCACGTGGCCTGCGACGGCGTGGAAGCCATGGCCTTTCTCAGGCGGGTAGGGGTTCATGCCGGTGCCCCCCGTCCCGATCTCATCCTGCTGGACTTGAACCTCCCCAAGATGGACGGCCGCGAAGTCCTTGCCCAGATCAAGGCGGACGACAGCCTGAAAACGATACCGACCATCATCCTGACCATGTCCCAGGCCGAGGCCGACATCGTGGCCAGCTATCAGCTGCAGGCGAACTGCTATCTCAGCAAGCCGGTGCAGCTGGACGCGTTCGAGACGCTGGTGAGGAGCATCAATGACTTCTGGATGACCAAGGTGAAGCTGCCGCAGCGGGGCCAACCGGGTGAGTAAGAGAAAGGGGAAATCGGTCCTCCTGGTCGAGGACAATCCGGGCGACGCTCGCTTGCTCCGTGAAATGCTCAGCGAGCAGCCCGGTATCCGGTGGACCCTGGTCGGTTGCATGGCCGATGCTGAAAGGCACCTGGCCGAGCATCCGGTTGACGTCGTCCTGCTGGACCTGGGATTGCCCGACGCCCAGGGGCTGGAGGCGGTCCGGCGAGCGCGCGCCGTCGCGCCGCGCGTCGCCCAGGTGGTGTTGACCGGCATCGATGACGAGGCGCTGTCCGTGCAGGCCTTGCAGGACGGCGCCCAGGACTATCTGGTCAAGGGTCAGATCGACACGCCGGGGCTGCTGCGGGCCCTGCGATACGCCGTCGAGCGCAAGCTGATGGAGGACGCCTTGTTCGTGGAGAAGGAGCGCGCCCAGGTCACGCTGAACTGCATCGGCGACGCCGTGATCTGCGCGGACATCGAAGGAAACATAACCTTCCTCAATGTCGTTGCCGAGAAGATGACCGGCTGGCTGCGACAGGAAGCCGCCGGCCGGCCCATGGCCAGCGTTTTCCGGATGCTGGACGCCTTCAGCCACGAACCCATCGCGATTGCGACACAGACGGCGCCTGAGGTGGAACGGCCAGCGCACCTGCGGGCGCACCGCATCCTGGTCAGGCGTGATGGCCGCGAAATTCCCATCGAGGACTCCGTCGCCCCGATCCACGATCGCGGGGGCCGGGCGACCGGCGCGGTGGTGGTGTTTCGCGATGTCAGCGCGGCCCGGGCCATGTCCCTGCAGATGATCCATTCAGCCGAGCACGATGCCCTGACCGGGCTGCCCAACCGGACGCTGCTGAATGACCGGGTCAGCCAGGCCATCGCCTTTGCGCGCCGTCACGCCAAGCAGGTGGCGGTGCTGTTCCTGGACCTGGATGGCTTCAAGCACATCAACGATTCGCTGGGGCACCCCGCCGGCGACAAGCTTCTTCAATCGATCGCCAAGCGACTGGTGGCCTGTGCACGCGCCTCGGACACGGTCAGCCGCCAGGGAGGCGATGAATTCGTGGTCCTGCTGGCGGAGATGGAGCATCCGGAAGACGCCGCCATCGCCGCGCGCAGGATGGTGCAGGCGCTGGCCGGCGCCCACACCGTCGATCGGCACGAGCTTCACATCACCAGCAGCATCGGCGTCGCCGTCTACCCCGACGACGGCCTGGATGCGGAGACGCTGGTCAAGAACGCGGACACCGCCATGTACCAGGCCAAGGAAAATGGCCGCGACACCTACCAGTTCTTCAAGCCGGCCATGAACGCCCGGGCCGTCGAGCGACAGTCCATCGAGGAGGCCCTGCGGCGCGCGCTGGAGCGAAAAGAATTCACCCTGCACTATCAGCCGAAGATCGACCTGCGCACGGGGGCCATCACCGGCGCGGAGGCGTTGATACGCTGGACGCACCCGCCCCGGGGTTCGGTCTCTCCGGCGCAGTTCATCCCGGTCGCCGAGGACTGCGGTCTTATCCTGCCGATCGGCAACTGGGTTCTGCGGCAGGCGTGCCAGCAGGCCCAGGCCTGGGTGCAGGCCGGCCTGCCGGCGATGACCATGGCCGTCAACGTCTCGGCCAAGGAGTTCCGGGACGACCACTTCCTGCCGGGCCTGTTCGCCGTCCTCGACGACACCGGGCTGGACCCGCGGCTGCTGGAGCTGGAGCTGACCGAGGGGGTTTTGATGAAGTACTCCGAGTCCGCGGCAGCGATCCTGCAAACGTTGCGGGAACGAGGCGTGCAGGTGGCGGTCGATGACTTTGGCACCGGTTACTCCAGTTTGAGCTACCTGCGAAAGTTTCAGATCGACGCCCTGAAGATCGACCAGTCGTTCGTCGGCCAGATCGCCATCGCCGCCGACGACGCCAGCATCGTGACCGCCGTGATCAGCATGGCCCGAAGCCTGAAGCTGCGGGTGGTTGCGGAGGGCGTGGAGACCCTGGAACAGCTCTCGTTCTTGCGCGGACACGAATGCGACGAGGCGCAGGGTTATTACTTCAGCCGGCCGGTGCAGGCGGAGCAGTTCGCGACGTTGCTGAGGTCGGGGATAGTCGCGCCGTCGAACGTCGTCGCTCCTGCGGTCGGTCGTAACTGACCGACATGTGGACCATTCCGTACATTGCGCAATGGGCGTGGTGGCATACCATCGACCGGGGCGTAAGACGAGGAGTTGGGTATGAATCAGCTGCGGGAAAGCATCGCGAAGAACCGGTCACACACGGACGCCAGCCTGGGGGTCGAGCGCGCCAGCGCGGACGCCGCCACCGATAGACTGGCGATGGCGTTGCAACGCGTGGCCGACGATCTGATCGAGCGCGATCGAATTCGGGCCGACGAACGGCTCTTGACGTTCCGCCAGAAGGCCGACGACATCCTGGCTCGCGAACGTTCAGCCTCGCCGCCGAAGGACAGCTCGGTGGCCACCGAACGACGGGTCGCCGATGAGGACAAGAAGGCTGAAAGGGAGGTCACGGACGCGCTCCTCGACAGCGAACGCCAGAAGGCCGACGCGGTCACCGAGACGGAACGCCGGGAACATCACGCCGACCGGATCTCGATGGAGGTGCAGCGGCAAGACACAGACGATCAGCTGTCGAAAGAACGGCATGATCTGGACGTGGCCGCGACCGTTCTCTTCGAGACGAAGGGCGCGCTGGCCCACTCTCGCGGCGAGCATGAGAGGGGGAAGGACGTGCTGGGGATGGTGGCGCACGACCTGCGAAGTCCTCTCTGTGTGATAGCCATGAATTCGGAGAACATCGCCGAGACCACCCAGGAGGACCTGACCCGAGACGCGGCCCAGGATGCTGCTCGGGCAGCCGCGCGGATGGAGCGGATCGTGACGGACCTGCTGGACGTCGTCCGCATCGAGTCGGGAACCCTTCAAATCGTCAAGCGGCCACGCGACGTGGCCAAGCTGGTCAGCGAGATCAGAAACACCTATGAACCGCTGTTTGCCAGGCGAGGGCTGACTTTCAAGGCGCCCTCGCCAGGACCAGGCATGACCGCATCGTTCGATCATGACCGGATCGTGCAGGTGCTCTCGAACCTCCTCGGCAACGCCATGAAATTCACCCGCCCGGGGGGGATCGTGGATCTCCACGTGGAATCGCGGACGGCGGAGCTGGAATTGTCGCTGCACGACGACGGCCCCGGCATTCCGGCCGCGGCGCTGACGGAGATCTTCAAGAGGTTCTCGCAGCTAGGCACCTCCGAGAGGCGCGGGCTGGGCCTGGGACTCTATATCTGCGAGCAGATCGTGGT
>DATLVT010000819.1:0-2315 GCA_035577105.1 Polyangia bacterium | reverse complement strand
CTGACGGTACTCGCCGCGACCCTGGCCGGGTTCTTGGCCGGGTCGCTCTTTGGGGTCAGCCCGGTCTGGATCGCGGCGGCGGGCGCGGCGGCGATCACCGTCCCGGCGCTGGTCCGCCGGACGGCGATCGTCGTCGCCGCCAGCGATAACGGCCTGGCCGCGGCGGTCCGGGCGCTGCTGCCGGGCGGCACCTCGCTGCCTGCCCTGCTGGGCATCGCGGCGATCAGCGCACTGCTGGCCAACCTGGTCAACAACCTGCCGGCCATCCTCATCATCGCCCCTGTCACCGTCGCGTCCGGCCCCGCCGCGTTGCTCGCCGCGCTCATCGGCGTCAACGTGGGGCCAAACCTGACCTACGCTGGCTCACTCGCCACCCTCCTGTGGCGCCGCCTGCTCCGCGCGCAGGACACCGACGTGAACCTCGGCCAGTTCCTCCGCCTCGGCGCCGTCACCGTCCCGGCCGCCCTCGCCGCCTCGACGCTGATGCTCTGGTCCGGCGTAAAGTTCGGCCTGTGATGCGCGTCCTGGTCTGGATCGTGGAGGAGACTTGGCAGGCCACGGTCGCCGCGGCCGCCGCGTTCCTGCCCGCCGATGCCGACATTACGCTCCTGCACGTCCGCAGCGACGCCGAGACCGTAGCCCGCGGCGCGCGCGACGCCCTGCTTGGCCGGTCGCGCCGAACGAGTGGCGAGGCGCTCGACGCGATCTCCGAGCAGGGCGCGCGCGACCTGCTCGCCGACGCGCAGGCCGCCCTCGGCCGCCAGGCCGTGCTCGACGCGCGATCCGGCCGCATCGAGTACGAGGTCGTCGCGGCGGCCGCCACCGCGGACCTGATCGTGCTCGCCCGCGACGAGGATCACCCGCGTCACGGGCCGCGGAGCCTTGGACCCACCGCGCGCTACGTCGTCGACCACGCCCCCTCCGCGGTGCTCCTCGTCTGGCCCGACACGCCCTCCCGATGAGCAGCCGCCACGAGACCACTCCCGCATCTCCACGACGGAAGGAAAAGGTAATGAACCAGCAGTTGATCTGCGAGCTGAACCTCGCGCTGATCCCTGAGACCGAACTCGCCAGCCGCCACATCACGTTCAGCAGGCAGATGGCGGGCCGGTACCGCTCGCTGATCCAGCTGGACGGCGTGACGCCGAAAGTCGCGTTCGCGCCGCACGTCACCCTGTATCAGGTGCCGGTCCAGGCTGGTGACCTGCCCGAATTGCACGCGGCGCTACTCAACGTCGCAGCCAAGGCTCCGCAGCTCTGGCTCAGCGCAACCGAATACCGCTCCAACCAGGACGAAGGATCGTTCGAGGTCCGCTACGCGCCCGCAACCTCGCTGATGGAACTGCAGGCCGACACCATTGCCATGGTGAACCCGCTGCGCAGAGATCTGCTGCTGGAACGGGACCCGGCAGGCCGGCCGCTGAGCGAGCGAATCGATGAGCCGGGACTGGCGGGCGACAACATCCGCCAGACGGGCTTCGACGCGGTGGGCGACCCGGCGCAAGGTGGGCTCTTCTATCCGCACGTCACCCTCAACTGGTTCGAGCTGGGGACGTCGGTGGAGCTGAATACCACGGACTGGCCGTCGCTCACGTATTTCGACGGGCGTTTCGTGGCGCTCGGGATCTTCCTCCTCGGTCCGTACGGAACCTGTGCTCAGCGACTGGCCGCGCTGCCCCTCGCAGCCTGATCAGCCTCGCCGCGAGCGAACGGCTCCCGCGCCGTCGCCGCGGATCATACGAATCGTTTGAGGCGCGCTCACCCGCCGGCGCAGCACCGTGGCTGTACCTCCACCCAGGACGAGCGAGTCACGTGGGTGCGGTCGATCTAGAAGGAACTCTGTCATGTTCAAATCAAGATCCACCTCGCTGATCCTGCTTGGCGTACTCGCCATCATCGTCGGGATCCTGGCGCTGGCCTGGCCAGGAATCACCATTCTTGCCCTGGTCATCTTGTTTGCGATCTACGCGTTCATCGCCGCGGGCCTGCAGGCTGCGCGGGCGTTCGCCAGCGCCACCGCCGGGCCGGTATTCGGGCACCTGCTGCTCGCGCTGATCGACCTGGCCGCCGGCGTGCTGCTTCCCCAGATCTGCAGCTCGTCGCCGGGTTCGTCCTTCAGCGCCTGCACCGCCGCGGCGACGTCGCCGGTCACCAGGCGGGCGGTGTCCGGGTGCTCGCCGCGCCAGGTGGCATCAGTCTCGCTGAGCGTGTTGGACACGACGTACTTGGGCAGCGAGTTGATCGCCGTGGCGATGGGGTTGGCGGGGTCGGTCTGATCAGGCCAGTAGCCGCGGAAGATGCCGAACGTTCTGCGG
>DATLVT010000818.1:0-4422 GCA_035577105.1 Polyangia bacterium | reverse complement strand
GGGAGGTCCGCCGTCGCCCGGGCCAGGGCGGCCCGCAGATCGTCCAGGCCCTGTCCGCCCGAACCGCCGACGGAGCAGGCCACGATGGGCGCTCCGTCGAGAAACGTTCCTGCCAGCGCGTCGCGGACGTCCGCCAGCGCCAGCGCGCGCAGCTCCGGATCGACGAGATCGATCTTGGTCAGCGCCACCACCCCGCGTCGCATCCCCAGCAGCGCGCAGATGTCCAGGTGCTCGCGGGTCTGCGGCATCACCCCTTCGTCGGCGGCGACCACCAGCAGCACCAGATCGACACCGGTCGCGCCGGCCACCATGGCGCGCACGAACTTCTCGTGCCCTGGCACGTCCACCACCGCCGCGCGCCGTCCGTCGGGCAGCGCCAGCGGTGCAAAGCCAAGCTCGATGCTGATGCCGCGCGCTTTCTCTTCGGGCAAGCGATCGGTGTCGACGCCGGTCAGGGCGCGCACCAGCGTGGTCTTGCCGTGATCGACGTGGCCCGCGGTGCCGATGATCAGGCGGCTGCGCGTGCGGACGACGACGTTCATGCCAGGGCCGATGCTACCGCGGACAGCGGCTGCGGCGGCGCCGTGAACGCGAAAAAAATCGTTTGATCAAAACAGCGGCCAGCGGCCATTCGTAAGAGGCTCAGCAGCGTCGCTCCCGCGCCTGCTCGCTGCAGAAAAGGATCAATCGCCATGCCGCACCCCTATGTCGTCGATCCCTCCGACCTGGCCTTGGTCGCGCAGGCCGAAGCGCTGGCCCGCGACGTCGTCTCCAGGAATGCGGCTGACGTCGATGCCCAGGGGCGTTTTCCCACCGAATCGATCTCCGCGTTGCGGCAGGCAGGCCTGCTGGGCCTGTGCGTCGGTGCGGACAGTGGTGGCAAGGGAGGTGGCTTGCGCGCCTTCGCCGCCGTGACCGAGGAGCTGGCGCGGGCGTGCCCCTCGACGGCGATGGTGTTCGTCATGCACGTGTCGGCCCAGCAGGCGATCGCCGCCTCGAAGACCCTGGCCGCGCGCGGCGCCCTGCTGCGCCAGATCGCCGCCGGCCAGCACCTCACCACGCTGGCCCTGTCGGAGAAAGGCTCGCGGTCGCAGTTCTGGGCGCCGGTCTCGAAGCTGTCCGAGAGCAGCGACGGATTCACCACCAGCGCGCAAAAGGCATGGGTGACCGCCGCGCACCACGCCGATTCGTACGTGTGCAGCGGCCAGCGACCGGGCGCCGCCTCGCCGCTCGACTCGACGCTGTATCTGCTCCGGCGCGGTGACGCGGGCGTGCGCATCGACGGAACCTTCGACGGCCTGGGGCTGCGCGGGAACGATTCGGCGCCGGTGGTGATCGAAGGGGCGCGCCTCGCCGCCGGCGACCTGGTCACGCGGCCGGGCGAAGGCGCGCCGGCCATGCTGGAGGTGATCCTGCCCTGGTTCAGCGTCGGCACAGCGGCCATGGCCACCGGCCTCTGTCGGGCCGCCATCGCCGCCACGGTGGCGCACCTGGGCGAGACGCGCTTTGAACACACGGGCGGGGCGCTGCGCGAGCTGCCGAACCTGCGGGCGCGTCTGGCGACGATGGCGGTGCGCACCGAACAGGCGCGCGCCCTGCTGGGCAGAACGCTGAACGAACTGGCGCACCCGTCGGCCGAGACGCCGCTGTTCGTGTTGATGACCCGGCTGTCGGCGCTGGAGACCGCCGTCGACGTCACCGACCTGGCCATGAAGACCTGCGGGGGCGCGGCGTTCTCCGGCCACCTGCCGATCGAGCGGCTGTTCCGGGACGCGCGCGCCGGTTGGGTGATGGCCCCGACCGTCGACCACCTGCAGGACTTCATCGGGCGGGCCCTGACCGGGCTGCCGCTCTTTTGAGGCGAATCGCCTGACGTGCACCATGGCTGAAGCAACGATCCTGATCGGCGCCGTCGCCTACGACCCCAAGGTGGTGACCATCTGGGAGGGGATGCGCGCGCACTTTGACAGTGTGGGCGTGCCCCTGGATTTCGCGCTGTTTTCCAGCTACGAACGCCAGGTCGCGGCGCTGCTGGCCGGCCACGTCGACATCGCCTGGAACACGCCGCTGGCGCACGTGCGGGTCAAGCGGCGCACGCGCGGCGCGGCGCCGGCGCTGGGCATGCGCGACGCCGACCGCGACTTTCATTCGAAGCTTGTCGTGCGCAAGGCGGCGGGGATCCGTTCGCTGGCTGACCTGTCCGGGCGGCGCCTGGCGGTGGGCAGCCGCGACTCCACCCAGGCGCGCATCCTGCCGCTGCATTTCCTGCGCGCCGCCGGCGTCGACACGAGTGCGGTGGAGATCCTCCCGTTCGACAGCGACCCTGGCAAGCACGGCGACACCGGCGCCAGCGAGCTGGACGTCCTGCGCGCGCTGGCCGAGGGGCGCGCCGACGCCGGCACCGTCGGCGATCTGGTGTGGGTCGGCGAGCTGGCGGCGGGGCGGGTCCCGGTCGGCGAGCTGGAAGTCCTGTGGACGACGCCCGGCTTCGATCACTGCATGTTCGACGGGCGGCCGGATCTGGACGCCTCCGCGCGCGCGTCATTCACCCGCGCCCTGATGTCCATGGACTGGCAGATCCCGGCGCACCGGCGCGTCCTGGAGCTGGAAGGCCTGCGTCGCTGGCTGCCGTCGCGCGAGGAGGGCTACCTCAGCCTGGAGCGGGCGCTGGACGAAGAGAACGCCTGGTGAGCGCCCAACCTGTCGCCGAACCCGTCGCCGCGATCGCCGCCATCGCCGTGGATGCCGGCGCGTTGCCCCTGGGCGGCGGGTTGCTGGCGCTGCTGCGGCCGGCGCTGGGGCGGTTGCAGCCGGGGGGGGCGCTGGCGCTGCTGTCATCGTCAAAGAGCACCGCGCAGGATCTGCCGGCGTGGTGCCGTCTGGAACGACACGAGTACCTGGGAGGCGCGCCGCTGCCCGACGGTCGGCACCAGCACCTCATCCGCCGCGGTCCGCACGGGGTGCCAGCGCCGCGTTTGCCAGCGCCGCGCCTGGATGGTGCGACGCCCGCCGCGGCGGCGGCGCCGGCCGGTGAGCCACGTCCACCCGGCTTGCCCCCGCGCACGCGCGATCTGATGGCGCAGGTTCCGCCGCCCGCGCGCGCCGATCCGGACAGCGGCTTTGCTCCGCGCGGCGCCAGCGTCGAGCCGGGCGGTCCGCCTTATCCCTTCACGCTGCTGGCCCGCGATCAGGTCATGCCGCCCGAGACCGCCGAGCTCTACGAGCAGGCGGTGGCCGCGCAGTGGGATCCCGGGCGCGACATTCCGTGGCACAAGGCGGGACGACTGCCGCCGGCGATGGCACAGGCGCTGGCCCAGGTGATGACGTTCCTGGCCGAGAACGAGCTCTCTGCGCTGTACGTGCCGTCTCGCTTCCTGGCCCGCCTGCACCCGGCGTACGCCGAGGTGGCGATGCTGCTGGCGGCGCAACTGGCGGACGAGGCGCGCCACATCGATGTCTTCCTCAAGCGGGCGGCCCTGCTGGGCGTGGGGCTGGGCGTCTCCTCGGCCACGACGGCGCTGTCGCTGCGCACGCTGCTGGCGTACGACGACTTCGTCGAGGCGTCGTTCATGCTGTCGGTGCTGGGCGAGGGGACGTTCCTGGACCTGTTGCGCTTTGTGGAAGAGCAGGCGCCCGACGAGGCGACCGCGGAGATCGCCCGGCGCGCCCGTGCCGACGAGGCCCGCCACGTTCGCTTCGGCTTGTGTCACGTCCGCCACGCCCTGGTCGCCGACCCGACCCTGGTCACGCGCCTGGAACAGGCGGTGCGCCGGCGCGCCGCCGTCATGACGGGCGGTGGCATCCCGGCGCCCGTGCAGGACGCCTTCACCCTCCTGGCCGCCCGCGGTGATCACCCGGCAGACGTGGCCCGCGGTCACGACGCCTTTCGCGCGCTGCTGGAGACCATGCAGCGGAACCGCCAGCGCCGCCTGGCCGCCGCCGGTTTTTCGAACGAGCAGGCCGCTCACCTGTCGGCGCTGCACACGCCGAATTTCATGTGACCGATCTCCCCGCGCCGCTGCGACAATGACGCCCACCATGAACACCCCGACGGACAAACCGACGCTGTCCAGCCTGGCCAGCTGCGGGGGCTGCGCGGCCAAGATGGCGCCCCGCGATCTGCAGAAGATGGTCCAGCGCCCCCTGGACCGCCCTCGTCCCCCGGCGCTGCTGGTGGGGACGGAGACCGGTGACGACGCCGCCGTCTATCAGATTCGCGACGACCAGGCGCTGGTGATCACCACCGATTTCATCACGCCGGTCTGCGACGATCCGTACGTCTACGGTCAGGTGGCGGCGGCGAATGCGCTGTCCGACGTCTTCGCCATGGGCGGCCGTCCCCTGGTGGCGGTGGCGGTGTGCGCGTTCCCTGAATCGCTGGACGCCGCCGACGCCGCGGCCATCTGCGCGGGCGGCGCCGAC
>DATLVT010000817.1:0-3919 GCA_035577105.1 Polyangia bacterium | reverse complement strand
GGCGCCGATGTGGCGAATCTGGCGGTGGCTCAAAGGGCGCGAAGTCGGATCGTGTATGTGTCGTGTGATCCCCAGACCTTATCGCGGGACGCCCGTCGGCTGGGCGCCGCCGGCTTTCATCTGTCGCGCGCGGTGGCCCTGGATCTGATGCCGCAGACCTACCACGTCGAGGTGGTGGCGATTTTCGACCGCGCGAAATGATCCAGGCTGCCTTACAATGAAAGGATGGGTCGCGCGCGCGGGTTCACCTTGATCGAGTTGATGATCGTGGTCGTCATCCTGGGAATCCTGTCGGCGCTGGCCATGGTGGGGTTCAAGAAATGGATCGGGCGCGCCCGTTCGGCGGAGGCGATCGCCATCCTGTCCGAGATGAACAGCAAGGAGCAGCTGTACAAGCTGGAGTTCGCGGCGTTTCTGCCTCTGCGCGCCGACGACAAGCCTGATTCGCCCAGCCCCGACGAAGCGTCCGCCGCGTTCTATCCGCTGGCCGCCGGCAGCAGCGCCCTGGAATCCGCGCGCACGTCGGTCAGCATCGCCGACAGCACGAAGTGGCCGCAGAGCTGGCAGTCGGTGGGATTGCGGCCGCGCGATTCGAAGCTGTACTGCACCTATCTGACCAACGCCGGCGCCGCTGGCGCCGCGACGACGGGTCTCAAGTACGGCACCATCTTGATCGGCGCGAACAACGTCGCGCCGTGGTTCTACAGCCTGGGAGCCTGCAACCTGAACGGCGCCAGCGGGTACCCGGACGACGTCAGCATCTTCGCCCTCTCCAGCGTCGGCACGTCGCTCAGCATCTTCAACGAAGGCAAATAACGGGCGCTCGCTTCGCTCGCTCGCGAAAGGGGCCTGACGCTCGCTTTGCTCGCTCGCGAAAGGGGCCTGCTGGCCCCTCTCGCGGGCTCTCCCCGGCGCTTCTCGCACGGTGAGCCGGCGCGGCGGAGCCGCGCCTCCCGGTTGCTTGGATAGGCTCACACGGAGGCAGGACATCGGGTGATGTGCGCCTGACGTTTTTGGGCAGGGCGCGCGCGGGTGGGTGCCGTTCTTGGGACGGGGGCGACGGATGGGGCGGAGTTTCGGCGGAATTGCAGGGGATCGGGCGGGGTGGGGGCTGGCATGTCGGCTGCAATCCCTAGAGGCAACCCGGTCCGAAACGGAGACCTTCCGCCGATGGGCGGCGGAACACGACAGAGCACTTCCAAGGAGAAATTCCCCATGTTCATCCGCAAACGTCAGTCAGGCTTCACCCTGGTCGAGTTGATGATCGTCGTTGCGATCATCGGCATCCTGGCCGCCGTGGCCATCCCCGCCTTCTCGAAGTACATCAAGCGGTCGCGCACCGCCGAGGCGATGGGGCACCTGAACAAGCTGTGGGCCGGTTCGGTCACCTATTACGAGACCGATCACGTCGACGCCAACGGCGCCGCCGTCGCCAAGCAGTTCCCGTCGCTGGGCAAGGCCGCCACGCTGGAAGCCGCCAAGGAGTGCGGCTGCCTGGATACCGGCAAGTGCCCCGGTGGCGCCGCCGCCTGGCAGCAGCCGGAGTGGGTCGCCCTCCAGTTCTCCATCCCCGATCCCCACCTGTACCTGCCGCACTACACCAGCACCGGCACCAGCAAGGACGCGACCTTCACCGCCGAGGCCACAGGCGACCTGGACTGCAACGGCACCGCCTCTGACTTCAAGCGCGTTGGCCTGATCGACGGCAACGGCGACGTCAGCGGCAGCAAGGCCCCCATCATCACCAACGAGCTCGAGTAGCTCCCGCTTCGACCGAAGCTTCACCCGAAGCTTCCGATGGAGCTTTGCAAGACCCCGGCGGCCCCCGCCGGGGTTTTTGCATTGGGTCCCCGGCTCCGTTCATACAACCGTTGACAGAACCCGCCTTCTACCCTAAGAAGTTCCCCGACTTCGCGGGAGTAACTCAGTGGTAGAGTGCCACCTTGCCAAGGTGGACGTCGCGGGTTCAAGTCCCGTCTCCCGCTCTGAAAAGGTCGCAGAATCCGGCCGGTTGGCGAATCGAGCTAGCCGGCCGTTTTTTCGATCCTGGACCTTCCCAGCATCAGGCAGGCGGCTGGGAGGCGGCGCGCCAGCCCGCCATCGAGATGCTCGGGCTGCGCCCCTGCCGGAGCTCGCTGGCTGCGACGTTGCTGTAGCGGGCTGCCCGCCCTGGGTCCCGTGGCCGGAGATAGCCCGGCGTGACCGAGCCGGGTAGGTCCGCAGTCCGGTGCCGGGGTCCTGGTACGGGTGCCGCACGCGAGGATGCTCATCAGGGTCTGAAGGAGTCGAGGAACTTCCTCGACGAGGTTCGAGCTGGGCCCCTCGGGTGCGTACGTCGGGTGCTCTGACGCATCGAAGTGCTCGATTCCTTCCATCGGACTTCACTCCCCGCCGGAGGTCCTCCGCGGCGGTTCCGCGATGGGCGCGTCCGCGCCGCCTTGATCTCTTCCGTCGTGAGTTCGTTCGACGGCCATGTGCAGTGGCCGAAAGAAAAGGATCTTCTGATGGTTCTTCTTTTGTTGCGACAGCCGCGCTCATGACTCTGAGCCACAATCAAATGTCTCTCTGGGCTATTTACAATTGTCGTGTCTGGACTTTGCAAACACGGCCGATGTTGCCGGTTCTGCACTATATCGATTTACACGATCAGTTAATCGATAAATTTGTCGCCATCGAGTGCCTGCTCGCGGTAAGTTGACCGTCCATACGACAGCAGCATGAAAATTGTCGCGGCCGCTGACGTCGTCTCCGGAGCGTCGATGGTTTGTTCGATGAGGGGCTGATGGCGAGCGACGCTCAGAATAGCGCCGTCTGTCCATCGATAGCACTTTGACAGTCATGACTGTGGCTCCGGGTAAGCCCTGTGTGTCAGTGCAACGTCTTCAGATGGTCCGGCGGGTCGGAGCTCGGCCGGGAGAAAGACAATCATGAAAACCTTCGGCTGGATCGGAATCTCCGCTGGCGTTCTTCTGTATGCCGGCTGCGCAGGCCAGGGGGCGGGCAGGGGGGGCGACGCATCGGTGTCCGTTGGTTCTGGTGGCGGGTCCAGCCTCGGGGGAGACACAGGGCCGCTTGGCAGCGGCGATTCGGGCAGCGGCGGCGCGTCCGGCGTAATTGATGCCGGCGCGGTCGGCGGCAGCGGCGGCGACGCGTCGGTCGACACCCCGCCAGACATCGACAGCGGGACAGCGTCTCCTGACGCTGCCCCGCAAGGTCCCTGCACGGGCGGCACCTTGAAACCCGGCAACACGACGGTGACGATCCAGGTCGGCGGCGACAGCCGGTCATACATCCTGCACGTGCCCCCGAAGTACGACGGAAAGACGCGTATGCCGCTGGTGATGAACTTCCACGGCAAGGGCGGCACCGCTCAGGGCTCGCTGGCTTCGGCGTGGAGCCCCAAGGCCGACGCGGTCGGGATCGTCGTGATGATTCCCCAAGGGCTCTACAACTCTTGGAACGGTGGTCCCGCCGGTTGTCCGACCCTGGTGTGTTGCTGCCAGCCCGCCCAGGATCACAACGTCGATGACGTGGCCTTCGTCCGGGCGGCGGTGGCCAAGACCGCGCAGGACGGTTGCATCGACCTCAAGCGTGTCTACGCCGTCGGCCTTTCGAACGGGGGCATCATGTCGCAATGGCTGGCCTGCGATGCCTCGGATCTGGTGGCGGCCATCGCGCCCGCGTCGGGACCAAACCTGGGTGATTGCAAGCCGTCGCGGCCAATCACGGTCGTCCAATACCGGGGCACGCAGGACAGCGAGGTCCTCTACAACGGTGGCATGTCGATGCCCGGGGGGCACGTCTGGCCAAGCGCGATGGCCGACTTCACCAAGTGGAGCGATCTAGATGGGTGCACCGATGCCCCGGTGCCGATGCCCATGCATCCGCTTTGTCAGATCCGCAGCAAGTGCGCCGGCGG
>DATLVT010000816.1:0-6208 GCA_035577105.1 Polyangia bacterium | reverse complement strand
CGACGGGGCGGCGGGCGGCGCGTCCGGCAGCCTGGGCACCACCGACGCGCCCCTCAGCACGGACGTCCCCGGCCAGACCGACGCCAGCGCCACCGGCGACGCACCGGGCGCCCACGACGCGCCGGGGACCACCGACGTCGTCTCCCCCGCCGAGCGAACGGCCACCGACGCAAACACCAGCACGGGTCCGGTCACCGTCGAATCGCTGCAGGTGGTGGGCACGCACAACAGCTATCACCAGGCGCCACCCATCGCCTTCGATGCCAGCCACAAGTACACCCACAAGCCGCTGGATCAGCAGCTCAGCGGCGGCGTTCGCTCGCTGGAGCTGGACGTCCACATGGGCACCAGCGGGTACGAGGTTTATCACATCGCCCTCATCGACCCGAACAGCAGCTGCCGCACGCTGGACGAGTGTCTGGGCATCATCGCCACCTGGTCGAACGGCCACCCCACCCACGTGCCGATCTTCCTCTGGCTGGAGATCAAGGACGACACCGGCGGCAGCCCCATCACCGACATCGTCCCCGTCGAGCAGGCCGTGGAGAAGGCCCTCACCCGCGACAAGATGATGACGCCGGCCTGGCTGCGCGGCAGCTATGCCTCGCCGCGCGAGCGCCTGATGACGGTCGGCTGGCCCACGCTGGAGCAGGCGCGCGGGAAGATCATGGTCACGCTGATCAACCGCGACGCCCGCACCAAGGCCTACGCCCACGACGGCACGTCGCTGGACGATCGTCTGATGTGGGTGAACGCCGCGCCCACCGAGTTCGGGCTGCCCTGGGCGGCCATCACCAAGGACATCGAGCCGGCCGACCAGATCGCCAGCGCCCACGCCGGTCACCTGCTGCTGGGCATCAACGTCTGCGCCATCAACCTGACGGACGACGCCTGCACCGCCCGCATGCACCAGTTCGTCGACGCCGGCATCCAGGCGCTGGACGACGACCTGCCGTTTCAGATCGCCGGCCGCAACTACTGGCTGCAGTTGCCCAAGGGCAGCCCCGGCTGCAACCCGGTCACCGCCCCCGCCGCGTGCGCCACCACCAAGCTCGAGTGAGTTAGGATTGCCGCATGTCGACCGAAAATGACTTTGTGACGGCGCAGGCGCGGGTCAAGCAGCTCTCGAAATCGCCCAGCACCGCCGCGCTTCTGGAGCTTTACAGCCTGTACAAGCAGGCCACGCTGGGCGACGTCTCTGGCGCTCGGCCCGAGGCGCTGGATTTCAAGGCGCGCGCCAAGTACGACGCCTGGGCCACCCGCAAGGGGACCAGCCGCGCCGACGCCATGGCGGCCTATGTGGCGCTGGTCGACAAGCTGACCCGCCAGCATGCCTGACGGCACCGCCGGCGGCGCCGAGGGGACCGACGCCGCGCCCGACTGGATCGCCGCGCAGAAGGAAGCGCTCGGCTATCTCAAAGACCTCCTTCGCATCGACACCACCAACCCGCCGGGCAACGAGCGGCCGGCCGCGGAATTCATCGCCCGCGTGCTGGCGCGCGAGGGGATCGCCTGCGAGCTGTTCGAGAAGGAGCCGTCGCGAACCAACCTGGTGGCGCGGCTGAAGGGCTCCGGACAGAAGGCGCCGCTCTTGCTCAGCGGTCACCTTGACGTGGTCCCCGCGGTCGCCGCCGCCTGGCGGCACCCGCCCTTCGGCGGCGTCGAGCACGACGGATACGTCTGGGGACGCGGCGCCGTCGACATGAAGAACATGGTGACGATGAGCCTGATGACGCTGCTGCTGCTGAAGCGGCACCGCGTGCCGCTGGATCGCGACGTCATCTTCGCCGCCGTCGCCGACGAGGAGGCCGGTTCCAGGAACGGCTCGCTGTTCCTGGTCGAGCGCCACCCGCAGGCGATCCAGGCCGAGTTCGTCCTCACCGAGGTCGGCGGTCACACCCTGCACGTCGGCGCGTCGCGCTTCTATCCGATCCAGGTCGCGGAGAAAGGGATCTGCTGGTTCGAGATCAGCGCCACCGGCCCGCCTGGCCACGGATCGATGCCCCATCCGCACAACGCCGTGGCGCGGCTGGCGCGGGCCATCGACGCGCTGGCGCGGACGCGATTGCCCCAGCACAACACGGAGGTGGCCAGCGCCTTCATCCGGGCGCTGGCGGCGCGCGTCCCCTTCCCGCAAAGCCGGGCCCTGGCCCTGCTGCTGCGCCCGTCGCTGTCGCCGCTGCTGCTCGGCTGGCTGGAGGGGCGCAATCTTGAACAGGCGCTGCCCCTCAACGCCATGCTGCGCAACACCGCCTCGCCGACGATGCTGTCCGGCAGCAGCAAGATCAACGTCATCCCGGCGGCCGCCACGGTGGGCGTCGACGGACGGATCCTCCCCGGGCAAAGCGTCGCCGGTTTTCTCGACGAGATCCGTCGCGTCGTCGGCGACGACGTGCGCCTGACCGTCCTCGACGAACACGAAGGGACCACCTTCGAGACCAGGACCGCGCTGTTCGACGCCATCGTGGCCGTCCTGGCCAAACACGATCCAGGCGCCACCGCAGTCCCTTACATGATCCCGGGATTCACGGACGCGTTTGCCTACCGCAAGCTGGGCGCCACCTGTTACGGCTTTTCGCCCGTCCAGCTGGACGCCACCGTCAAGTTCAGCCAGATGTACCACGGCCATGACGAACGCATTCCCGTCCAGGGGTTCGCCTGGGGCTTGCGCGTGCTTCACGATCTGGTCCGCGATTTCTGCGCGCGCCCCTGAACAGGCAACGGGGCGACGTTCGCGCCACGGGTGCTAGGGCCGCAGGCGCCCGAACGACGCGAAGAAATTGGCGCCCAGGATCTTGCCGATGCGGTCCGCCTTCCAGCCCCGCTCCAGCATCAATTGCACCAGCCGCGGCAGCTCCAGGCAGGTCGGCATGTCGCGCGGCGGGACGATCATGCCGTCCCAGTCGCTGCCCAGCGCCGGCACGTCCTCGCCGGCGACCTGGATGATGTGCGCGAGGTGATCGACGATCCGCTCTGCCTTGCAGCCGAGGACGCCGCCGCCCAGAAACGTCGACTGGTAGATCACCCCCACCACGCCGCCGCTGTCGGCGATCGCCTTGATCTGCGCGTCGTCCAGGTTGCGCCAGTGCGGCGTCACGCCCTCCACGCCGGTGTGGCTGTCGCAGAGCGGCTTGGTCCGATCGTGCACCGCGACGGCGTCCCAGAAGCCTTTCTTCGACACGTGCGCGAGATCGACGAAGATGTTCCTGGCGTCCAGCTGCCGGACATAGTCCTTCCCTTTGTCGGTCAGCCCGGTGTCGGGCCCCCGCGCCGCCGGCGAGCTGGTGCGCCCCAGCGACGACGTCGACAGGTGGACCAGCGTCACCAGGACGACCAGGTCGTCGGGGATCAGGTCCAGCGTGGTCTCCGCGTGGTCTAGCGCGTTGCCCCCCTGGATCACGATCATCGCCGCGTGCAGATCCCTGGCGCGCGCCGCGCGCAGCTCGCGCAGGTTGCGCACGACGGCGACGTCGTCCGGGTAACGCCCCAGCTCGGCGCGCAGCCGGTTGACGTTGGTGACGAACGTCTTGGCGCGCCCCCGCGCCGATCGCAGCGGGTTGGTGGTGATCGACCACATGCCGCCGCCCACGCGCGCTTCACGGAGACGCGGCAGATCGACCTGGTGGAAGAAACGCGCCCCGAACGGCCCGTGGCCGTGCCGCTTGCCCAGGTCGTACCCGAGGATCCGTTTCCAGATGAAGGTGTCGATGTGCAGGTCGAACACCTCCGCCCGGGCATAGATCTCGACCGCCTCGCGCGAGATGCCAAGCGACGCCGCCCAGGCGTCGAGATCCTGGCGATGATCGGCGAAGGCGATCTTTACCGGCGACAGCTCGGTCGACACCGCAAGCACCTAGAGCAGGACTATTAACACAGCCGCTCGGCGGCCACCGTGGCGATGGCCATGATGCCATGCTGCGGGTTGACGCCGGTGTTCGTCGGAAAGACCGACGCGTCCATCACGTACAGCGCCTCCACGCCGTGGACCTTCAGCTGCGGATCGACCACCGACGTGCGCGGATCGCCGCCGGCCCGACAGCCTCCGAACAGGTGCGAGGCGACCATGCTGTAGGCGCGCGGATCCAGCGGCGCCGTGTCGAACACGGCGATCTCGTCGATCGACCGCAGGACCTCCGGCAAACCGTAGACGCCGGTGATCACCTCGGTGGCGCCCGCCAGGAAATGCATCTCGCACAGGCGCTTGAGCCCCTGGCGGACCCGGTCGATGTCGTGCCCGGTCAGATCGTACGTGACGTGATCGCCGAACAGCCGCGACGGACGGATGCGCCCCTCGGCCTCGGCGCGCACCGCCACCATCCAGATGGCCGCGTGATCCAGCCGCTCGATATAGGCAGCCAGCCGGCGCCCCGCCCCCGGCAAGCGGGCCGCGGCCACCTCGGGGGGGACGTTGATCGACTCCATCTTGGCGCCCAGCATGTCGCGCAACCCCAGCACCTCGAATCCTTGCGAGGCGCCCGTCCAGGCCCCCACCGGCTGCGGATAAAGAGCCATCACGGCCGTTCCCGGGTGGGCCATGAAGTGATCGCCCAGGTGCGGCTGGCGGAGGCCGCTGCGGCGGAGCAGGTTCGGGCTCTGCACGGCCGACGCCGCGACGATCACCGCCTTTCGCGCCGCCACCCGAAACTTCCGCGGCCGCGCCCCACCCGCTCCGTCGGCGGCGGTCGTTCGACCGGTCACCGCCACCGCGCGCCCGCCCTCGATCACCACGCGCTCGACCGCCGCGTTGGAATACACGGCGGCGCCGTCCTCCACCGCGCGCGGCAGATAGTTCACCGCCGTCGACTGCTTGGCCTCGTTGGGACAGCCGTGCATGCAGCGCCCCGACCCCCGACAGCCGCTCTCGTTGCGGTGCAGGAACCGCCCTTCCAGATTTGCCCGGGCGGCCCCGTCGCGCATCAGCGCATCCTGTCGTCCCGAGTTGACGCCTTCGACCACCGGGCGCACTGACATCTCCCGTTCGATACGCGTGTACGCCGCATCCAGCGCCGCCGCCGGCAGACCGTCGGCCAGACCAAACTTCTTGTGCCAGGTCGACAGCACCTTGTCCGGCACCCGCCAGATGATCGCCGAGTTCACCAGCGTCCCGCCGCCCACGCAGCGCGCCTGCAAGATGGGCGTGGTGGCGCGACCGAAGGCCGTCTGCTTGCCCTGGTTGCGGTAGAGCCGGGCCATGGTGGTCATCGCCGTGTTGCCCAGCTCGCGCGTCGGCACCCGCGGCCCCTCCTCCAGCACCAGCACGCGCGCCCCGCCGCGGGCCAGCGTCCGCGCCGCCGCGCCGCCGCCCGCTCCCGAGCCCACCACCACGAAGTCGGCCTCACCGCCGTCGATGTCGGTGGAGCGCGCGTCGAAGAATCCCGCCGTCACGACGCCCCGCTTGGCTTGCTGACCGCCGTCGGCTTGCTGACCGCCGTCGGCTTGCTGACCGCTGCGGACTCGGGGCGGCCGTACTCGTACGCGCCGATCTTGCGCAGCACGCGCTGGTGCCCCATCAGCAGCATGCACGACGCCAGCTTGAGGAACGTGGCCGTCGCCCGCACCACGTAGATGCGGCTGTCCAGCAGCTTCTCCAGCACCGCCTCGCGCGCCTCCCTGTCAAGGCCCCCGAAGGTGCGAAAGCGGCGCAGCACCAGCGGCGGTGACAGCCAGGTCAGCCACAGCGAGAAGCGCAGCAACAGCGCCGCGTACCAGGGCGGCTCCGCGCACTCGATGCGGTAGGCCTCGCCCAGATCGACGTCGTCGACCACGCCGCCCAGCAGCCCCGTCGGCAGCAGCGCCCGTCCGATGACGGCGGCCCAGCGGATCTCGAACGCACGCAGCTTCATGCCGCCGACGATACCTCGCGCGGCGACGCCACGGACGAATGAACCGCCGGCCGGCGCGCTGCCCAGGGGCGGGCCTGCTCCAGTTGCTCCGCCAGCCGGAACAGCGTCGCCTCGTCGCCGACGCCGGCCGTGAACATGGTCCCGATGGGCAGGCCGGCGGCGTTCCAGTACAGCGGAACGCTCATCGACAGCTGCCCCGTCACGTTGGCCAGCGGCGTGAACGAGCAAAAGTCGAAGATGCGCTTGGCGGAGGCCGCCACCACGCCAGGCAGGCGCAGCAGGAATCCCAGCCTGGCCTTCGCCACCACGTCCTGCAACATCCCTTCGATGCCGCCCGGTCGCAGCGCGCCGATCTCCAGGGGCGG
>DATLVT010000815.1:0-9090 GCA_035577105.1 Polyangia bacterium | reverse complement strand
GCCGCCGGCGGAACGGTCATGAAGTACGGCACCGGCAATTTGGGTGCGCGGGGGCTGCACTGGACCGGCAATTTCGAGATCGGCAAGTGGCACCAGCTGGCGGCGCACATGCACTGGGGAAACACCGACCAGACCGGAAATATCCGGCTGTGGTTCGATGGCGCGCTGGTCCTGGACAAGCAGGTTCAGACGATGGTGAATCCGGGCCGCTATTTTTCCGAACCCGGCATCCATCGGGACATGACCCGCACCGGCGCCTCCGAGGTTGGCGTCGATTCGCTCTACTTCGACAACATCATCACCGCCGACAAGCTGGAAGAGATCGAGCTGAAACCGCCGCCCGCCGGCGGCGCCGACGACGGAGGCGCCAGCACCGATGGCGCCGCCCCGGCGAATGTGGACGCCGGGGCCAGCGACGCCGCGGCGATGCCGGCGGGCACCGGCGGAGGAAGCGGCGCAGGAAGCGGCGGCGGCTCCATGCCGATGGGCGGTGGCGGCGCGGGCGGCGCCAGCAGCGCCGGCAGCGGCGGGCGCGGCGGCGCGACCGGCGTGAGCGCGAACGGCGCCGGCTGCTCGACCACGCCCATTCATTCCTCTCCCCGGCCGATCGCCCCGGGACTCTTTGCGTTGCTGGTCCTGTGGACCCGCCGACGTCGAATCAGACGTCCTGCCCCATAGTCCGCCAGCCGGCAACAATGGTTGACTGGAAGACAGCCAGGATCTCCAAAGACGTCAGATGAAGTTTTCGGAGAGGCCTCTCCATCACCGTGTAGGGCAAGGGCAACGAGGGCCGACGAGGGCACAGGCTCACACGCCGATGCCCAGCCGGCGGCAGGCGTCGGCCACGATGTCGAACGGTTTTTCCACGTGCATCTCGCCTCGCTGCTCCAGGAAGGCCTGCGCCTCGGGCGTGAAGGCCCCACCGGTCATGAAGACCAGCTTGGACAACCGCTGAGGCGCATTTTCCTGCAGCGCCTTGTGCACATCGATGCCGGTGATGTCCTTCATCATCACGTCGCAGTAGGCGAGATCGAACTTCTCGTCCGTCAGGAGGATGTCGAGGCCCTGCCTGGAGTCGAAGACCGTGCGAACGTCGAAGAGGTCTCCGGCAAGACGTGCCGCCAGGGATTTGGCCACCAATGCGTCGTCGTCGATGATGAGGACGCGCCGACTGCGAGCGCTCCGCTCCGCCCGGGCGCTGACCCCCGACCCGGTCGCCGACAGCAGCGCCTCCTCGGTCGCCGCCGGCAAAATGACCCGGAACAGCGCGCCTCCCCCGGGCGCGTCTTCGACGGTGATCCGGCCGCGCAAGGCGTTGATCACATTCCGGCACACGAAGAGACCAAGCCCTGTCCCGCTGCCGATGGCCTTGGTGGTGACGAAAGGCTCGAAGATTTTCTCTCGCAGGTGCGGCGGAACCCCGCCGCCGCTGTCCCAGATCTCGATCAGCACGTCTCCGCCCTGCGACCCGGTCCGCACGCCGATCTCATGGCGTGTCGGATCAGGCGCCGGAAGAGCTTGCCACGCGTTCATGAGAAGGTTGGTCAGGACCTGGACCAGGCGGCCCTCGTTCGCCCGCACCTTCGGACTTGGGCAAATCTCCTGGACCAGGCGCGCCCGGGCCTCGATCTCTTTTCGCAACAGGCTCAGCACGGAACGAACGACGTCGGCGACGTCGATCTGTTCCATGCGCTCGTCGTCCGGCCGCGTGAACGTCCGCAGCTCGCGCGTGACGTCCCGGATGCGCCGGGTGCCTTCGACCACCGGATGGAGAAACTCCTTGAGCCGACTGATCCCCCGCAGCGACGCCGTCGTCGCCACGGCGTGGAACCCGGACCGATTCAGCGTCTCGATGTCGGTCGACAAACTCTCGAGCTTCTGCTCTGCCCCCTCCAGGCCGGCCAGCACGTACGTGAGCGGGTTGTTGATCTCGTGGGCCACGCTGGCGGCCATGGTTCCCATGGCGCGTATGCGGTCTTCCTGAATGATGCCCAGCTGAAGTCGGCGCGCTTCCGTCACGTCCGTCCCGACGCCGATGGCGCCTGTCACCTGGCCGGCGGCGTCCCGTACAGGCCCGATCCACACATCCAGCGTCAGACCATGCACGTCGACCGAATACGACACGATCTCTCCGGCCAGGGCGCGTCGGACATTTTCAATGATGACGGGAATGTCTTTGTAGGCTTCGAACAGCGATCGGCCGATCATGCCGCCGCTTTCGGAGAGCAGGGTCGTGTGCAAGGCACCGTCGGCCGCGGTCACCACCCCTGCCCGATCCATCATGAACAGCAGCACCGGGGCGTGATGGATGGCGACCTCGAGACGCCTCTCGAGCTCCGCCCGTTCCGCCACGGCCCGGACCTCGGCCGTGATGTCGACGAAGGCGATGACGACGTGGCTGACCATGCCTTTGGCGTCGCGAATGGGGTTGGCGAACGCTCGCACACAGATCCTGCCGCCGTCGCTCCGGTGGATGACAAGATCGTCGACGACCACCGGCTTGCCGCCGGCCACGGCGCGGCTGAAGGGCAGGTTCTCGACCGGGTACAGCTTGCCTTCCCGGTCGAAGATTCCATAGGTGGCGGGCGCCGCAACGATGTCGACCCCGTTCACGGCTGACATGCCCATGATCGCCTGGAAGGACTGGTTCGCGTACAGAACCTCCCCCTTGGGGGCCTTGGCCACCCATATCCCAAAGGGGAGCTCGTCGAGAACACGCTCACCCGTCTGGCGACCGTATTCGTTCACGCGCGGGCATCTTAACCCAGTTTTCCGAACATTGGGCCAGCCCGTATGAGAACCTGAGAGGCGCTCTTGCGCAGCCCGCCGAAGGGCGTCCCTTGCGCGTCTTGACGTTGCCAAGCGGGCTGCAAAGAATCCTTCGCAAGAAACAAGAAAGGAAACGCCATGCGCTCTACCTGGGTTGGACTGGGAATAACCGTTGCCGCGCTTGTTCTTTCTGGCTGCACAAAGTCCGGCGATAACGGTGACGGCGGTACCGGTGGAGGCGCCGGGAGCGGGACCGGGGGAGCCGGCACGGGCGGAGCCGGCACGGGCGGAGCCGGTGGTACGACGGATGCCGCCAGCGGCAGCGGGGGCGCCGGGACGGATGCGGGCCTCACGTGGTTCACCACCTGCGGCGATCCGGTCTGTCACACGGGCCCCGACGCTCACCGTGCCATGCCCGACGTGGCGCCGTGCTCGACCGAACAAGCCGGACAGCCCTGCACGACCAGGGACGAGCGGTGTGACCCGGGCAGCGACTGCAACGAGACGCTGCGCTGCACCGATCACGACCCGAAGATGCAGCCAGGCGGCTGCCCGATCTCCAGCCGTCGGTTCAAGGCGGAGATCGTCTACCTGACCGAGCACGACCGGCTGAAGATCGCGGACGATCTCGCGCGCCTCAGGCTGGCCCGCTACAAGTACCGAGACGATCCGTCCAATCGACCCCACCTGGGATTCATCCTGGAAGACGCGCCCAGCAGCCCGGCGGCCGACCTGGATCGCGAACGCGTCGATCTTTACGGCTACGTCAGCATGGTGGTGGCGGCCTTGCAGACCCAGAGTCAGACATTGCAGACACAGCAGAAAGAGATTGAAGCATTGCGGGCCGAACTCTCCCGACTTCGCCGCCCCGGACCGGCGACCGCTCGCTGAACAGCAAGTGTCCGACGTTGCCCGGCAATTGCGCCATGCTCGTTCGTGTCTATTCTTCATTCGCTTCCCACGCTGATTGACCACATGAGCGAAAACGATCCTCCCCAGCGCGCACCTCGTGATCCGGCCATCGAGGCGGCGGCCACCCTGGCGCGCTGGCTGGACGGACGGTTCATCGACCCCCTGCTGGGTCTTGTCTTGCCGGGACTGGGCGACGTGCTGAGCTCGGCGCTGGGCATCTACCCTATCTATCTGGCGTGGCGGCGGCAGGCGCCCAGGTCGCTTCTGGCGCGCATGCTGCTCAACCTCGCCTTCGATGCGCTGGGTGGGGCGGTTCCCATCGTGGGTGACGTCTGGGACTTCTTCTTTCGAGCGCATGCCCGCAACCTGGCTTTGCTGCAAAACCGACAGCGGGACGGTGGCCAGGTGAAGAGTCGTCCGGTCGACACGCTGATCGTGGTGGCGGCGGTGGTGGCCCTGCTGGCGGCGCTGGCGGTTCCCCTGGTGTTGCTGGGCGCCTTGGTCAAGTGGCTGCGAAGTTGACCGCCGCCGCGGTCACACTGCGCCTCGCCACGGCGGACGACTATGCGGCCTTCGTCCGACTTTGCCCGGAACTGGGGACCGGCGATCCGATTCCAGCCGCCGATGTCTGGGCAGCGACCATCGCGCCGACGACGCTGGTGGCGACGCTCGCAGATTGCGTGATGGCCTACTGCCACTTTCAGGAGTACGACGACACCGGTTATGTGCGGGCGCTGGTCGTCGACGCGGCGAATCGCCGACAAGGCACCGGACGGATCCTGCTGACCACGGTTGCCGATCACCTGCGGGCGCGAGGCAAGACGTTCTGGCGGTTGAACGTCAAGCCCGACAACGTCGCGGCCATCGCCCTTTATTCCAGCCTGGGTCTGCGCGCGAACTATCTCGCCAAGAGTTTTCGTCTGCCCTGGAGCAGGCTTGACGATCTTCCTTCATTCGGCGCCGTGGTGAAGACGCTGACGCCGGACCGAGATGCGCCGTCGGAGGATTGCTTCTCGCTGCCCCGCGGCCAGCTGACGGTTTCCCGTCGCCTGGGACGGGTGCTGTTCGAAGCGGTGGCGCCTGATGGCCAGGCCAGTCTGGGGCTGGCCGTGTTCAACCCGAGTTTCCCGGGCGCCTTTCCCTTTCGCGTGGTTGATCCGCGGGTCGCCCGCGATCTCTTGACCGCCATGCGGCTGCTGGTGCCGAACGACCCCAGCGTGAACCTGGTCGTCGAGGATGACGAAGCTCTCGCGGCGCTGCTGCTCCGGGCCGGCGCGCTCCTCAACCTGGAGATCCTGCATATGAAGGGCGCGCTGTAGCCAGGCAATGGCGACCATGTAAGAGACCGCCCGTTCTCGCCATCATCAAGAAAACCGCCCAACTGTCGTATCGTCGCGACGGTGTCGTCGCAACGGTCACACTCTTAGTAAACATGGGAAATTGACTATGTTTTTCGTGGATTTACGTCAATGACACCCGTAGCGTTGATCAGGCGATCGTCACGGGCGATGCGAAGGCGCTTGGATAACTGAGCCATCTCATCGCCGCCGGCCGCGCGCGGAGGTTTGGTCATGCGATTCTTCGGCACTGTAAGGGTAACCCTGGCATTGATTGTTTCGGGTTGTGCGGGAATCAAGCTGCCGGCCGGTCAAGGCGACGGCGGCGGCACCGGGGGCGGCAACGGATCGGGCGGAGCAATCGGCGGATTTGGCGGCGCCGGTGGGACCCGCTTTCCGTCGTCCGACGCCGCCGTCACTCACCCGCTGGACGGAATGATCAAGTCGGACAGCCCTGACACCATCACCGTGGCCGGCAAGCCGAAGCCTGTTCATCTCGGCGTGGTATTGAGCGATGGAACCATGCCGGCCAGGATCAACTGGTCGGTTGATAACGTCGCCATCGGCTCTGTGGGTGACGACGGCGTGTTCACACCCAACGGCTACGTGGGCGGGGTCGTCACAGTCACCGCCACGGTGGGCGCCGGAACGGCCACCACGACGATCACGGTCAATGTCGACATCACCCGCTACTGTCCGACCTACAACATGCCGTGCCAGGTGGACGGATCGAACATGCTGAATCCGCAAGACACCACCACCCTGATGACGGGCGGACAGGATCCGCAGTTCAAATGGCTTTACCCGTACGACAAGACAGTCTTCCCGCGCGGACTGACTCCGCCGACCTTGCAGTTCGGTGGAAATGGCGGCACGCGGGCGGCGTACCTGACGATCACCGCGCCTCACTTCAAATATCAGCAATTCTCCAACCTGAACGATCCGTTGCAGGTCACGATGCCGCCCGAGGTCTGGAAGGGCCTCACCTTGACTGCCGGCCCCAAAGACACTGTCACGGCCAGCGTCAACAAACTATCGGGCAACACTGGCAGCGGACCGCTGAAACAAGGCTGGTTGATCGCTCCCGCCAGCATCAACGGCGTGTTTTATTACAGCACGTACAAGAACTCGATGCTGACCATGCCGGCCGGACAGGGTGGCATCATGCGTATTCCGGCCGGACAGGCCGCCACCGTGGTCGTTTCGGCGGGAGGAAACCTCCCCTCCAATCTGAACGGTGGCGCGCAGTGCACCGCTTGCCACTCGGTCAGCGCCAACGGCAGCGTGATGTCGGCGGGCAGCCAGAACCAGCCAACGCCCGGAAGCATGACCACCACGAACCCGAACGGCGACTGGAACCCGGTCACCAGCCAGACGTACAACCTGGACACGGCTGGCAAGGCGGCGATTCGCACGCAGACGACCAACGGACAGCTGTTCTCGTTCATCGGCCTGACGCCGGACGGAGGCATGGGTCTGGTCAGCGGCCTGCCACCAAAGCGGAACTGGCCTTTCCTGCCGCACGGGATCTTCTCCACGCCCGGCACGGCATCGAAGCTGATCGACACCACCACCGGGATGGACATTGCCGCTCCGTCGCTGGGACCGCTGGTGCAGTACGCGACCACGCCGGCCTTCTCGCCGGACGGTGCGCACGTGGCCTTCATCAACGGCGACAAGCTGGGGGCGGCCTGCACGGACGTCACCTGCACCGGCGCCTGCTTGACCAGCTGCCAGCGCGTGCTGTCGGAGATGGACTTCGACGGCAAGGCCTCGCCACCGGTGTTCTCGAACGTGCGCGACCTGGTCACCGACGCCGGTCCCGGCAAGGCGGTCGCCTGGCCGACGTTCTTGCCGGACGGCAAGGGCGTCATCTATCAGCAGGGCGACTCTCTCGACTCCAGTCAATTCGTCAGTGACGGGGCGCCCCTGACCCCGCAATTTGGCGAGCTGCGCCTGGTCGAGTCGGCGGACAAGACGATCAAGACGTTGAACGCCATCAACGGGCGCGACGACGCCGGCATG
Organism: Polyangia bacterium; assembly: GCA_035577105.1. GTDB lineage: Bacteria > Myxococcota_A > Polyangia > Fen-1088 > Fen-1088 > DATKEU01. The sequence goes on along the minus strand of DATLVT010000815.1, from coordinate 2,047 downwards.
CTTTATTTGCCATACGGCGAGATGGTCGAGGGCCGCATGAACTACGAGGCCAGCGTCCTGCCCGTGGCGGTGGGTGGCTATTACTGGGTGCTGTTCACCAGCCGCCGCGCCTACGGCAACACCATCTCGCCGACCAGCGGCGACCCGGCGGGCAACGATCCGTTCGCCTTCCCGGCCAATCCCAGCGCCCGCAAGAAGATCTGGATCGCCGCCATCGACATCGATCACCCCGGCAAGACCGATCCCAGTCACCCGGCGTTCTATCTGCCCGGCCAGGAGCTGCACACCGCCAACATGCGCGCCTTCGCGGCGCTGGCGCCGTGCAAGGCCAACACCATGTCATGCGAGACGGGCGCCGATTGTTGCGGCGGATTCTGTCGCGAGACCTCGCGCGGGGCCGACGGCATCCCGGTCTTGCAGTGCGTGCCGCCGCCGGTGAACACCTGCTCGAACACCTTCGAGCTGTGCAAGACCGCCGCTGACTGCTGCAGCGCCGCCGATCAGTGCATCAACAGCCGCTGCAGTCAGGTCATCCAGTAAGAGACCGCGCGCCGCGCAGCGCGGTCCTCAGAACTGCTTGAAGAACGCGGCCACGTCCTCGCTGCCGTACGACGGCCAGGTGTGGACGCCGTTGGTGCAATAGACCACGGGCGCGATCGTGCACATGTACGTGCTGCAGTTGGGGCGATTGCCGGGCAGCTTCTGGGTGCAGCCGTTCTTCGCCGTCCACAGTTCGACCAGCCCGTCCCGCATGCCTTCGTCAATCCAGGCCGGCATCGGCTGGCAGTCGGCCGCCGTGTAGCCGTCATAACCGGGGATGCCGCCTCCGCCGCCCACCGCCCGCAAGAACGTCCGCTTGCAGGCGAGGAGGTTTGAAAACGAGGCGCCGCCGCTGAAGCCGAAGGAGTAAATGCGGCTGGTGTCGACACACAGCTTGTCTTTCAACAACGCGACGAGAGTGTCGAAATAGGCCAGGTCAGCGGGGAACGCCTCTCGCCAGTCACCGGTCTGCGACTGGGTCAGCACCAGGATGGCCCAGTCTTTCATCACCGACTTGGTCTTCTGATCTTCGAACATCCCGATGTTGCCGCCGTTGGGGTGATTGCCGAACACCAGCGGAAACGGTCTGGTCTTGTCGTAGCCGCTGGGCAGGTGCACGACGTACTTGCGTCCGCCGGGCAAGGTGCCCGCCCCTTCGGGTAGTTGATCGGCGGAGGTGCAGCCGGCGCTGGCGGCGGCCGGCGGCTTGCCGCCCGTATCGGCGACCTCGGCGTCCTTCTGGGGGGGCGGAACGACAACGTCCGTGAGGAGGTCCTGGGACAGAGCGTCCGGCGCCGGGGGCGCCACATCGGGCGAAGGCATGGGCGCGGTGTCTTCCGGAGGTGGCGCGGTGTCGACTGACGGCGCCGGCGATCCCGTATCTGGCGACGGGCCTCCGCTGTCAGGCGCCGCCGTCTGCGGCTGGCTGGACGCACACGCCGCAACGCTGCAAAGCGCGGCGACGAGCACACCTCGGGCCACGGCAGATCTGCGCGACAGCGTCATATTCATGCCCCGGCCATTGATGGTTACAGAGGGTTCCCCCCCTTTCAAGCTGTGGAAACGGAGATCGCCTGGGCACGCCGGCCCAGCTGCGCGTCAAAGACAGCCGACGCGGTCGGGGCCGATGACCAGATCGTCCATCCACACCTCCTGGGCGGGGGCGTCCTGATACTGATCAAAGCCGAGAATCAGCTTGTTGAAGAGCACCGGACCTTGCCAGGCAGTATCGCCGGGGAGGGGCGCCACACAGCCGGTTCCGCGCCCGACGGCGTCCAGGTCGGTGATGGGATTGCCGTCGACCCACAGGTGCGTCTCGCTGGCGCTGGCGTCGAACTTCCATTCCCAGCACACCCATTTGCGCAAAGGCAGGACGGCGACGGCGGCGCGTTTGTAGCAGTCCACCGTCGTCGGGGGATCGCCCGGTTCGACGCCACCGCCGCGCGGCGGAAAAGTCCCGTCAGCGTTGACCGGCCGCTGGCGCTGGCTGTAACCGGCGAACAATTTT
>DATLVT010000814.1:0-5958 GCA_035577105.1 Polyangia bacterium | reverse complement strand
CGCGCCACCCTATCCAGGTAGTTTCCGGCAGCACCGGCGGTAATCAGAAGGAAGGCTATTCTCTTCAAGAGGTTGTCCTGAGGCCGCCGCAAAAGAACCCAGGTCAGGGATAGAAGTGCCAAGGCGCCAACGACGATGAGGACCGGCGTTCGAATGCCGACCTGCACCCAACGTAACAGGTTGAACGCGACGTCCGTATTTTCGGCATACCGAAGGTCCAATACGCCGCGAACCAACTCGCGGGGGCGCTGCCCTTCAAGTTCTACCTTTGCTGCGACCTTGGTTACATGGTCGCAGCCAACGAGAAGAGTCAACCAGGCCAGGACAGCCACACGGCTCGCGGTCGCACGCATCAAAGGTCCGAACTCATGAGCCTGTGATTCTATTCCATCCGCGGGCTTTGGCGCTCCGGGTGTCGCCCGTGTCTGCCCAACGTCAAGTTGGACGGCAGCCCGGCGGCTACGCCTCCGGCGCCTCGAGGTTTCGATAGAACACTGTCGTGCTGCAGAACCCACCCTGTGGGAAGAGCCCATAGCACGGGATGTCGCCGACGCGGAGCCAGCCGAGCCGCTGGTAAAGCCGTGCGGCATCACCGTCGGTGACAGTGTCGAGGACCAGAAGAGTCTTGGCGGAATCCCGCGCGGCTGCTTCAACAGCCCGCATGAGTGCCGCGCCCAGCCCTTGTCGACGTGCGCGGCGATGGACAAGCATCTTCGCCACGTCGGCCCGGTGCGGCTGGTTTTCGGGTTGACTGAGCAGCAGCTGCACCGTGCCGCAGATTCCATGCGCGTCTTCCGCGACGAGTAGCGCCCGGTTTCCGGCAGCCACTTCTTCTGCCACTCGGCGCCAGAAGGCCACGGCGCGATCGCGCGACAGAGGCTGCATGAAGCTGACCGAGGCTCCGCCGTTCACGCAGTCGATCAGGACACCAGCGAGCTCATCGAGTTGCCCATCAGCAAGCCTCTCGAGTCGTCGTACAGACCAGGAAGTGCTCATGTCGTCCAGTCGTCCTCTGTCCGTCCAACTCCTATCCTACAGCAACGCCCTGCAGTGATAACCGTTGTCCCGAGCGCGCGCTCATCGGTCAAAGGGCGCCCCTACCCCATCCCCAGCAACCCATACACCTGCCGCGTGTACTCCCCGAACCGCTCCCGCGTCTTCAAATCCAACGTCCGCGGTCGGGGCAGGTCGATCTCCAGAGTCCCGGCCATCTTTGCCGGGCCGGCGGTCAGCACGACCACCCGCGTGCTGAGAAACACCGCCTCCGAGACGCCGTGGGTGACGAAGACGATGGTCTTTCCGGCCTGGCTCCAGATGCGTAGCAGTTCGACGTTCATCTTTTCGCGGGTCAGGGCGTCCAGGGCGCCGAAGGGTTCGTCCATCAGGACCAGCTTGGGATCGTGGACCAGGGCGCGGGCGATGGCGGCGCGTTGTTGCATGCCGCCGGACAGTTCGTAGGGATATTTCGTCTCGCAGCCAGACAGTCCCACCAGCGCCAGCAGCTCTTTGGCGCGCGCGCGACTCTCTCCCATCGGCAGGCCCAGGATCTCGGCGGGCAGCAACACATTGTCCAGCACGCGCCGCCACTTCAACAGCACGGGCGACTGGAACACCATGCCCACGTCGCGGCCGGCGTCGAAAGAGCCGCCCTGCCCTCCCCCGATACGCACCTCACCGGCGTCCTGCGCGTGCAGGCCCGCCAGGATCTTCAACAGCGTGCTCTTGCCGCAACCGGAAGGCCCCACCAGCGACACCAGCTCGCCGGGCATGACGTCGAAGGTGACATCCGATATCGCCAGGTGTTCTTGGCCGCCGCGCCCGCGCCGGTAACTCTTGCGCACGCCCGCCAGGTGAATGAACGGTTGCGGTTCAGCCAATGCGCGCGTCCTTGGGGATCACCCGGTGCTCCAGCGCCCGCACCGCGCCGTACAGCACGACGCCAATCCCCGTGATCAAGATGACCGCCATGAACATCGCCGGCGTGTCCAGGGTGACCTGCACCTGCAACATCAAATAGCCCAGGCCTCGATCCGACCCCAGGAACTCGCCGACGATGGCGCCGGCCACGGCCAGCACCACGGCGACCTTCATCCCCGAGAACAGATGCGGCAGCGAGCCGGGAAGTTGAATCTTGGTGAACAGCTGCCAGCGCGAGCCGCGCAGCGTGCGCACCAGGTCCAGCAGCTCCGGCTCTATTTCCATCAGTCCGCGCGCTGTGGTCAGCAATATCGGAAAGACGCTGATGGAAAAGGCCATCAGTGTGTTCGGCAGGACGCCGTATTTGAACCAGACGATGATGATCGGACCCAGCGCCACTTTCGGGATCATGTTCAGTGACACCAGCAGCGGCATCAGGAACGCCTCCAGCACCGCCGACCAGGTGAACAGCAGCGCCAGCGCCACGCCCACGGCCAGCGCCAGGAAGAAGCCGCCGAAGATCTCGCGCGCGGTGACGGCGATGTTGCCCCACCAGTCATAGCTGGATTCGCCCAGGGCTTGCACGGTCTCCAGCGGCGACGGCAGCACGAACCGGGGTACGTGCCCCAGCTTGACCAGCGCGAACCAGGCCACCACCAGCGCCAGGTGCGCCAGCACGGCCAGCGCATAGCGGCCGGCGGCTCCGTTTCGGCGATCCATGCATCCTCGTAACGCGGCCGATGCATCACCGTCAACGGACGTCAAACGAACGCTGAAATATCGTTACAAGAACGCCGGACGCTGGTTGACGGTGACGGGGGCCCGCCGCTAGCATCGCGTCGCTTCAAGGCTGCACCGCGAGGAGGAAACCATGAACGCGCCTTTGCTGAGAGCCGCCCGGCTGGCCGCCGCTTCGTTGCTGACCGTCGCTGCCACCGTCGCGGTGTCCACCGCCGCCTCGGCCGCGGAGCAGAAGATCGACTTCATCCTCAACTGGGTGCCGGCGGGCGACCACGCGCCTTACTACTACGCCAGGAAGATGGGCTGGTACGCCAAGGCCGGGATCGATCTCAATCTGGAACCGGGCAAGGGCTCGGCGCTGGCGGTGCAAAAGGTGGGGGCCGGCGCCAACCCCATCGGCCTGGCCGACATGGGCAACGCCCTGGTGGCGCGCGGCAAAGGCGTCGACGTGGTCGGCGTCTTCAATGTGTATGCCAATTCGCCGCAGGGACTTTACTGGCTGAAGTCCTCGGGCATCAAAGGCATCAAGGACCTGGCCGGCAAGAAGATCGGCAACCCGGCGGGCGACGGGGCGCGCACCATGTGGCCGGCGCTGGCCAAGGCCAACGGCCTGGATCCGAAATCGGTCACCTGGGTGAACATCGACGCCAACGCCAAGCTGGCGGGGCTGAAGTCAAAGTCGATCGACGCCACCACCTCTTTTTACAATTTCCACCACATCTTCAAACGCGAGCTGGGCGACGACATGGGCTTCGTGGCCTGGCGCTCGGCCGGCATCAACCCGTACGGCAACTCGGTGATCGTCAACGGCGAGTTCCTGAAAAAGAACCGCGCTGTCGTCGACGGGTTCGTCAAGGTCACGCAGCGGGCCTTCGCGGCCTGCCTGGCCGATCCAAAGCCGTGCATCGCCGCGCTGACCGAAGCCAACGGCGCGCTGAAGGCGGACAACGAGCTGATCAACTGGGGTCTGGTGGAAGAGTTGATGGCCGACAAGTATTCGCGCAGCGTGGCGCTGGGAATTCACGACGACGGGCGGATGAAGGCCGACTATCAACTGGTGGCCGACTTCGTCGGCGTCGAGAAGCCCTACGACGTCAAGACGGCCTACACCAACGAATTCCTGGACCGCGCCATCAAGATGAAGAAGTAGCGCCCGCGGTGCCCGCCGCCCCTGCTCACCCGACGGCGAACGGGATCTGATACGGCCCGCCGAAGGGCACGCCGCCGCGGATGGTCTGCACCGGTTTCAACCAGCGCGACCCTTCGCGCACGTTGTTGCGGGTGTCGACGAAGCGAACGGCGCCCTCGATCAGCTCCATGATGGCGACGTCGGCGGGCGCGCCCACCTGCAACGTTCCCAGCTTTTCCACCCGCCCGATGATGCGCGCCGGGTTGGTGGTGGACATGGCCACCACCTGCTCCAGCGAGAACCCCAGGTTCAAGAACTTGCTCATCACCCAGGGCATGTACGGCCGCCCGGGCGAGTTGCTGCTGAAGACGTGGATGTCGCTGGACAGCGTGTCGGGCACCAGCCCCTGGGCAAAGGCCGGCTCGGCCACGGCGTAATCGAAGCTGCCGGCGCCGTGGCCGACGTCGATGATCACGCCGCGCGCCTTGGCAGCCAGCGCCGCGGCCAGCACCTTGCCGTCCTGAACGATGTTGTTGCCGACCCCGCTGAAGGCGTGGGTGACGATGTCCCCCGGCCGCATCAGGTCCAGCAGCGCGGACAGCGACTGGGGCACGTCGCCGATGTGGCACATCACGCGCGCGCCGCCACCTGCCAGCTCGGCCGCCTCGATGGCCCGGCGCAACGGCGTCAGGCCATTTTCGCCCACCATGCTCCGGGTCTGCCGGACCTTGATCCCCAGCGCGATGTCCTGGTTTTCGACGACGGCGCGCGCCGCCGCCTCCACGTCGGCGTGATCCAGGTTCAGCATCTCGGGCACCGGAAATCCGGCCAGCCCGTGGTTGGCGATGTGGACGAAGGCGAACAGCCGCGTCCGCGACTGGGCGACGATGTGGCGGCGAAAGGCGGCAAAGTTGTTGGCCCCGGCGTCACCGGCGCTGACCACGGTGGTCGTGCAGGAGAACGGCACCAGCTCGTCGGCGGGGATGCCGATGGCCGAGCCGTAAGGATAGACGTGGGCGTGCAGGTCGACGATGCCGGGCATGACCAGCTTGCCGCCGGCGTCGATCACCTCCCTGGCGCGGTCGGCGGCGATGGCGGCGTCGACGGCGGCGATGCGGCCATTCTTGATGCCCACGTCGCGCGTGGCCGCCAGGCTCTGGCTGGGGTCGACCACCTTGCCGCCTCGGATGACCAGATCGAGCTTGTCCTTCTGATTCATTGCGGGGTAGACAATCTGGCACGAAGGGGGATTTCGGCACAATGTCGACCACGCGCAAACCAGTCGTCACTGATCAAGCACCGCGGCCGATCGGCCCTTACTCGCAGGCCATCATCGAAGGTGACTTCATCTTCCTGGCTGGCCAGGGCCCGGGAAATCCCGCCACCGGCAAGCTGGAGATGGGCGACATCACCGCCCAGACGGTGCGCACGCTGGAGAACATGAAGGCGATCCTCGAGGCGGCCGGTTCGTCGCTGGACAAGGTCGTCAAATGCAACGTCTACCTGGGCAACATCACCGACTTTGCGGCGATGAACGAGGTCTACGGACGTTATTTCTCGGCGCCTTACCCGGCCCGCACCACGATCCAGGCGGGCGCCCTGCCGGGCGGCATCGCCGTCGAGATCGAGTGCATCGCGCGCAAATGAACGCCGCCGATCTGGACACGCCGTCTCTGTACGTCGACCTGGACGTGATGGAGTCGAACATCCGCGACATGCAGGAGCACTGCCGCCGCTGGAACGTCGGCCTGCGCCCGCACACGAAGACGCACAAGATTCCCGAGATCGCCCGGATGCAGCTGGACGCCGGCGCCATCGGCATCACCGTGGCCAAGCTGGGCGAGGCGGAGGTCCTGCCGGGCGACGACGTGCTGGTGGCCTATCCGATCATGGCGGCCAAGCTGCCGCGGCTGCGCGCGCTGGCCGCCAAACGCCGGATCACGGTCGTCGTCGATTCACCCGAAGGGGCCAAGGCGCTGCCCGGCGTGGAGACGCTGATCGAGGTCGACGTGGGCGCCGGCCGCGTCGGCGTGCAGACGCCCGAACAGGCGGTAGCCGTGGCCCGCGCCTGCACCAACCTGCGCGGGATCATGTACTGGCCGTCGTGGCTGGACGAGGCCGGGTTCACCCAGGCACGCGGGCAGCTGGACGCCATCATCGGCGCGCTGGAG
>DATLVT010000813.1:0-3363 GCA_035577105.1 Polyangia bacterium | reverse complement strand
CGCGATGCGCTTGGCGCTGTCGGCGGGCGCGATGACCGCGAGTCCGTTGAGCACGAGCTGGTAGCGCCAGCGGATGTGGGCGCTCGGGACGGCCTCGTGGATGCGGCGCGCGACGTCCGCCTGCTCGCGCTCGATCGCGATCCGCGCCTGCGGGCGCTCCGCCAGCGGCTTGCCGTCGAGCAGCGCGACGAGCTCGACCGGAGCGGCGGTAGAGCGCGTCGCGCGGCCGGCCAACGCGCCCGCGAGGAGCAGCGCGAGCGCAGCCGCGATCGCGACGAGAAGACCCCTTCTCACGCTGAAAACGCCGATCGGTGCCCCGCTACACTGTCCGTCCGCGCGGATGTGGCGGAATTGGTAGACGCGCACGGTTCAGGTCCGTGTGGGGGCAACCCCGTGGAGGTTCAAGTCCTCTCATCCGCATCACTGAGACGAGCAGGGGTTTCGCCCGGTTAGTCGACAGGCTCGTCCACACTCAGTCCACGAACGTCGCGTTTGGTTCGGGCTGCGCCCCGTGGCGGTTCCCTGCGTGGAAAATGAGAATCCAGCAGAGGACGGCCGAAATGGTTCCTACGATCTTGTGCCAGTTCTCCCAGACCGCGCCCGTGGTTTCCCAAAACCACTCCCATGACAGAACGAGGAGCACGAGGCCGACCATCAGCTCTACTCCCGGCGCCAGCCAATCGCGCCACGTCGGCTCCGGCTCCCCCGTGTCGAAGAACTGCTGAGACCCGCGGGTCGGGTCTGAGTTCGTAGGCATGTCACCTCCCGCCTTCTGCCGCCATCGCGGCGTCCGATTCGTCAAGAAGCCCGCGAAGATAGTCCCCGCTGTCGGGCAGTAGGTGGCCATAGGTGGCGTCGATCTCCGCGACGGACGTGCCCATGATTCGCGCAAGGTAGAAGAGCTGAACGGCTCCGGCGATCGCCCACGAAGCGAAGGTGTGGCGCGTGTCGTAGACGCGCCGGTGCGTGATGCCGGCCGCGCTCAGCGCAGGCGACCACTCGTGGTAGCGGAAGCGCTCGCCGTCGATGTAGCCGCCGCGTGCGGCGGGAGACAGGAGCGGTGTGTCAGCAAGCGTCTCAGTCCCAGGAGATCGATGTGCGTCTGCATCACTCGCCTCCCTTATGTATTCGCTCAAGCTCTACTGCTCGGGGCCGACGCACTGAGTCTGCTCTGCGCTGCGAACGGTCGGAGACGGTGATTTCTGCGACGACTGACTTGCTTGATCCAGCCGGCCACGCGGCGCCCAGCTCCGTGCTGCCCTTGGCCGCGCGTACGTCGTCCTCGGGAAGCGCGACTGGGCAGAGCAGCGGACGCTGATCGCCGCCCATCTCCGCGAGCTGCTCGGGGCATCAGTGGTGAGAGTGTTCGAGCGAGAGAACCGCTCCCCATAGCGCCGCGACCGGCAGGATCAAGACCGAGATCAAGACGAGCAGTGCTTTTCGTGCGCGCCAGTCCTCGTCGTCGTTCGGATCTGCGCCGACGAGCGCCACACGCTGAGCCGCGCGGTCAACCGCTGCTCGGATTCGAGACACAAGAAGCACCGCGGCGGACGTTACTCGGAGCCTGCGAGAGAAATGACTCCGCTCCGCGGGCCGAGACGGGTATCGCCAAGTCTATGGCGAGACAAGTGACCTCGAACTTCTCGCTAAGAGCGGCAAGGCCGGATGAGCGGGTCTCTAATGGCGTCTCGATTACGGTCCGTGTCGGAGGTGGTCGTGGCTCGCACGTGCGGAACCTGCGCACCGCTTGAGTGAGGGCCCAGGCGGCGAGCCTCGCGCTTGCATCTCAACGCGGTAGGCGTAGACTCCCGCGCTTCGCCGGTGGCGGAGGTGGCACAGGCCGCGGCGCTCCTAGACCCCAGGGCGCCACGGCCGTTTGCTCTCCCTCGAAGGGATGCCGAGCTGCCTTCGCCAGCGGCCCAAGTGGTCCAGTTCGGTTGACGCCTGGCCCGGCGCGCGCGTCGAAAGTCTGCTCCAGCGGGGCCGGTTGAAGGCGCCTTCGCAATCTTCCCCCAAGAGAACCAGACGCTGGGGTTCAGCCCGGCCCCGAGAACGAACACCGCGCCGCGTACGCCCGCCCTAGCGCTCGCGCAGCGGGTAGCAGTCCGTGAACAAGACGGCGGGGGCGGAGCTCACGCAGCGCCTCCCCCGGCCGTCATGCGCGATTAAGGAGTCTGCTTGACCTTGCCAGAGACGCACTTGCCGAACGCGTTGGACTTGTTCGCGTTCGTTCCGTACTTCGCCTTGAACGCCGCCGGGTCCGGCTTGCGCTCGGCCCAACAAGCCTTTGCCGCGTTGGTCGTGGCCTCCTGCTGAGCCTTCGCGGCAGCCTTCGCGGTCTGCGAGACGCAGTTGCCGAAGGCGTTCGCGTGCGTCTTGCCGGTGCCGTACTTCGCCGCAAAGGCGTTCTGGTCGGCCGCTCGCTCGGTGCGACACGACGCTGTCGCGTTCGACGTGTTCTTTGCATTCTGTGACGCTAGCTTCGAGACGCACTTGCCGAAGGCGTTCGACCTGTTCGCGTTCGTGCCGTAGAGCAGCTTGAACGCGGAAGCGCCCATGCCGCCGCGCTCCGTCGTGCACTGCTTCACCGCCGCGGCCTTGTCGGCCGCGCTGGGAGTCGCCGCAAGGGCAAAGGCGGGAACCGCCAGGGCCGCAACGGCGACGAGGTAGATCAGTTTCCTCATCGAGGGGCTCCTTTCGACTTCACGTCAAGCAGATGCCAAAGGCACCGAAATTCCTGCGTTCTGCAGGGGAATCACTCGATTGAGGGACAGCCCAACAACATCACTGCAGGCTTCTGGACCGCGGACCAACAATCGATCGGGTCGTTCGGGCGTAGTTCGCCGCACGCGACCGGAATCCGTCGAAGCGAGACCGGTGGCCAGGGCCATCGACGCGTTTTTGACCGAACGGCAGGACTTGTGCTATTCCACGCGTTCAAGTCTCGACCGGCAGCACCAAACAGCGTGCTATGGCGCCGGATCGGCTAACGAGGGGGCGGGACGGCGCCGGAAAGGAGCGGTCCGGATGAAACGGTCTCTCGTAATGCTCTGCGTTGTCGCCGGGCTAACGGCGGTCCTCTTCCCGGCAAGCGCCGCGACGGGGTCCTCATCCGCCCAGCGGCCGGCGTGCGACGACAACTCGCCACTCTGTGCAGAGGTCTTCCACTCGGTCGGCTACGCGGGCGGGTACACCGGCCACGACGAGCCCGCGGCGTTGTTCTATTCCAACGCGACGGGTTCGGGGAGTTCGATGGACTATCGGTTGAAGATCCCCACCGAGCCTCCCATCCCGCCCAGGCAGGACGGAGCCGGCGGGACGGACAACTTCCAGCTGCGCCCGACGTTCTGGCTTGGGCTGGCG
>DATLVT010000812.1:0-4395 GCA_035577105.1 Polyangia bacterium | reverse complement strand
TTACCCAGGAGCAGTCGGCGCATCTTGTTGTAGTAGCTGTCCGAGATGATCTTCACCTCATCACGCTGATCGGTGATGAGCTTCTCCTTCTCGGCGTCCTCGATGTCCTTGGCGCGCTCGTCCTTCTCGGTGCCCTTGCGGCTGAACACCTTGGCCGAGATGACGATGCCCTGGACGCCCGGCGGCACCCGCAGCGAGCTGTCGCGCACGTCGCCGGCCTTCTCGCCGAAGATGGCCCGCAGCAGCTTCTCTTCCGGTGACAGCTGCGTCTCGCCCTTCGGCGTGATCTTGCCGACGAGGATGTCGCCCGGCTTCACTTCGGCGCCGATGCGCACGATGCCCGACTCGTCGAGGTCCTTCAGGGCCTCCTCGCCGACGTTCGGGATGTCGCAGGTGATCTCTTCCTTGCCCAGCTTGGTGTCGCGGGCGATGCACTCGAACTCCTCGATGTGGATCGAGGTGAAGTGGTCGTTCCGCACCAGCCGCTCGCTGACCAGGATCGAGTCTTCGAAGTTGTACCCGCCCCACGGCATGAAGGCGACCAGGACGTTCTCGCCCAGGGCCAGCTCGCCGCGCTCCGTGGCCGGACCGTCGGCGATGACGTCGCCGGTCTTGACGTGATCACCGCGCTCGATGATCGGCTTCTGGTTGATGCAGGTGTTCTGGTTTGACCGCTGGAACTTGGTCAGGTTGTAGATGTCCGGCTTGGCCGACAGCGGATCGCTCTCGGTCTCCGTCGTGGGGCGAACCACGATGCGGGTGGCGTCGACCGAGTCGACGATGCCATCGCGCTTGGCCACCACGGTGACGCCGGAGTCCCTGGCGACAATGCCCTCGATGCCGGTGCCGATCAGCGGCGACCGGGTACGAATCAGCGGCACCGCCTGGCGCTGCATGTTCGAACCCATCAAGGCGCGGTTCGCGTCGTCGTTCTCCAGGAACGGGATCAGCGAGGCCGCCACCGACACGAGCTGGTTCGGCGACACGTCCATCAACGTGACCTCTTCCGGCTTCGACATCAGGAACTCGCCGTTGTGCCGGCAAGAGATGAGGTCGTCGGTGAATTTCCCCTTCTTGTCGATGGCGGTGTTGGACTGGGCGATATAGTGACCCTCCTCCTGAAGCGCCGAGTAGAACTCGACCGAATCAGAAGCGCGGGCCGCCTCGACCTTGCGGTACGGCGTCTCGATGAAGCCGAACTCGTTCACCCGGGCGTACGTCGACAGCGACGCGATGAGGCCGATGTTCGGACCTTCCGGCGTCTCGATCGGGCAGATACGGCCATAGTGCGTGGCGTGGACGTCGCGCACCTCGAACCCGGCTCGCTCGCGGGTCAGACCGCCCGGCCCCAGCGCCGACAGACGCCGCTTGTGCGTCACCTCGGACAGGGGGTTGGTCTGGTCCATGAACTGCGACAGCTGCGACGACCCAAAGTACTCCTTCACCACCGCCGAGACCGGCTTGGCGTTGATGAGGTCGTGCGGCATCAGCGTCTCGATCTCCTGAGACATGCTCATGCGCTCTTTGATGGCCCGCTCCATGCGAACCAGGCCGATGCGGTACTGGTTCTCCATCAACTCGCCGACGGCGCGGACGCGCCGGTTGCCGAGGTGATCGATGTCGTCGATGGAACCCTTGCCGTTCTTGAGGTCGATCAAGTAACGGATCGTCTCCAGGATGTCGCGCTTGGTGAGGACGGTGTTGTCCAGCGGTTCATCCAGCTTGAACTTGTAGTTCAGCTTGAGGCGCCCGACCTTGGACAGGTCGTAACGCTCGGGATTGAAGAACAGGTTGTTGAACAGGTTCTGCGCCGTCTCCAGCGTGGGCGGATCGCCCGGGCGCAGGCGGCGGTAGATCTCCATGATCGCCTCGTCCGACGACTGCAGCTTGTCGGCGATCAGCGTGTCACGCAGGTAGGACCCGACGTTCAGGTTGTCGATGAACAGGATCTTGAACTGCGTGATGTTGTGCTCGCGCAGCTCGTCGATCTTCGACTCGGTCAGCTCCTCGTTGCACTGCAGGATGACCTCGCCGGTCGCCTCGTCGATGACGTCGGTGGCCGCCACCTTGCCGACCAGATCCGAGATCTCGACCGCCAGCCGTTCGACGTTCGAATCCTTCAGCTTCTTGATGGCCAGCTTGGTGAACTTGCGGTTCTTCTTGACCAGGATCTCGCGCGAGTCCGGGTGCCGGATGTCGCGGCTGGCCCGCTGCCCGGGGAGCAGATCGTACTCGACCGACTTGGCGTACTTCTTGTTCGGCTCGAGGTAAACCGTCTCGGTGTCGTAGTAATAGTTGAGCAGCTCTTCCGTCGAGTAGCCGAGCGCCCGCAGCAGCACCGTGGCGTGCAGCTTGCGCCGCCGGTCGATGCGCACGTACAGCAGGTCCTTGGGGTCGAACTCGAAGTCCAGCCAAGACCCGCGATAAGGAATGATGCGCGCGCTGTACAGCAGCTTGCCCGACGAGTGCGTCTTGCCCTTGTCGTGGTCATAAAAGACGCCCGGGCTGCGGTGCAGCTGGCTGACGACGACGCGCTCGGTGCCGTTGATGATGAACGTCCCGTTGTCGGTCATCAGCGGGATCTCGCCGAAGAGCACTTCCTGTTCCTTGACGTCGCGGATCGACTGCGACCCTGTCTCCTCGTTGGTGTCCCAGACCACCAGGCGCACGATCACCTTGATGGGCGCCGCGAAGGTCATGCCGCGCTGGCGGCACTCGTCGACGTCGTACTTCGGCTTGTCGAGAGCGTACGAGACGAACTCTAGCGAAGACGTCTCCGAGAAGTCCTTGATCGGAAAGACGCTCTTGAACACACCTTGAAGGCCGACATCTTCCCGCTTCTCGAGCGGAATGTCCTTCTGCAGAAACTTTTCGTAGCTCTGCTTTTGGATGTCGATCAGGTTCGGGATGTCGATGATCTTCCCGATCTTCGCGAAGGTTTTCCGCGCCCTGAAGTTGTTCTGAATCACCGGAGACGCCATCTAGACTCCTTCACTGACGGGTTCGGCGATCGCCAATCGCCTGAAATGGCTGACGGACAAAGGTGCCCCCTTCGCCCCGAAATCCCGGGACGTGAGCACCTTCGACCTACTTTTTCGTGCGCTTGTTGAATGTTCGTAGCCGGATTCGCTTATTTTCGGACCCGCGTGGCCCCGGCGGGAGAAACCCGTCGGGACTCCCCGCGCTGCTTACTTGACGTCGACCTTGGCGCCCGCCTCGGTCAGCTTCTTCTTGATGGTCTCCGCGTCGGCCTTGGAGACGCCGTCCTTGACCACCTTGGGCGCGCCGTCGACCAGATCCTTGGCTTCCTTGAGGCCCAGGTTGGTGACTTCGCGGACCGCCTTGATGACGCCGATCTTGTTGGCGCCGGCGTCGGTCAAGGTGACCGTGAACTCGGTCTGCTCCGCGGCCGGAGCCGCTGCAGCCGCTGCCGGACCCGCTGCAGCCGCGACGGCAACCGGGGCAGCCTTGACGCCCCACTTGTCTTCCAGCTCCTTGGTCAGCGCCGCCAGATCAAGCACGGACATCTTGGAAAGAAAATCGACTACCTGCTCCTTCGTCACGTCGGGCATCTCAATACTCCTTGAGGTGTTCAGTTCGGTCTTGGTTCGTTAATGAAAAACACAAAAGCGGTCGCTAACCCTATTTTCCGGCGGCTTCGGTCCCACCCTCTTGCAGCGCTCGTTCGCGCGCCGCGAGCAACAGCAGCATGTTCTGCTGGGCGGCGGTGGTCAGTCGGAGGAAGTTTTGAGGCACGGCGAGCAAAGTTGCAAGGAAAGTTGCACGGAGCTCGTCACGGCCCGGCAGAGTCGACAGCGCCTCGACGCCTTTGACGTCGAGAGCCTTCCCGTCGACATACCCGCCCTTGATGATGAACTTCTCTTCCTGCCTGGCGATCTTCGAGGCGATCTTGGCCGGGGCGGCCGGATCCTCGTACGAGTACGCGATCGCGGTCGGTCCAGCTAGCATCGCCTCGATCACGGCCATGGGAGTCCCCAGGACGGCCTTCCCCAGCAGGGTATTCTTGACCACCTGGTACTGGCAGCCGTTGGCGCGGAACTCCCGGCGCAGAGCCGTATCGTTCTTGACGGTGATTCCGCGGAAGTCGGTGATCACCAGGCTAGCCGCCTTGGCAAGCTCCAGCTTCAGGGCCGAAATATTCTCTGCTTTGACTTCTTTGAGCATGTCCTTGGTCCTTGCCTTGGCTGACGGCTACTTCGCCTCGTAATCGGCGACCAGCGGGTTGGTGTCGACCTTGATCCCCGGGCCCATCGTGGTCGACAGGGTCACCGACTTCATGTACGTGCCCTTGGCCGAGGCCGGCTTCAGGCGCAACAGCGTCTCGATCATGGTCTTGGCGTTCTCGGTCAGCTTTTCGCCGCCGAACGAGACCTT